>JAAVAW010000010.1:13192-134099 GCA_014803905.1 Lactobacillus sp.
TTNCTGCAAGNAAAGGAGTATTCAAGATGAANTTTAACTTTAAAACNNTNGANCANATGANTGGNAGAGAAATGTTTTGTGTTGAACGNTTNCGTTTAGANACATTTGTNNCTGAACANNAAATTACTTTACCTGAATTAGATGATGAGGATTTAAAGGCGATTCATGTTTTTCATCTAAATGAAGATGAGACTGATGCTTTAGCCACTTGTAGAATTTTTCAAGATAAACAAGGAAAGTGGATTTTAGGAAGAGTAGCAGTTTCTAAACAAGCACGAGGACAAGGGCTAGGCAAGAAAATGCTAGAAGCTGTGCATAAATATTTAAAAGAAGAAAAGGGTGCAAATTCTATTTCTTGTCATGCTCAACAATATGTACAAAAATTTTATGAATCTTTGGGGTATAAAACGCAGGGAGAAGTTTTTCAAGAAGCAAATATCGATCACATAATGATGATAAAAAAGTTATAAATAAAAAGTCAGTTGCTCTAAGAGTAACTGACTTTTTATTTATAAGATTTAGTTAAATGCTTTAATCGTTGTGATTAGTGAAGTAACGGTAATCTTTACTCTTGTCAAAAATAACTCCACGAGCATTTTCACCATTAGATACGCTAAATACTGCGTCTGGATATTTTTCTTTTACTTCATCTTCCATAATTGAACGCATCATTGCGTTATTAGAAAGAACTGAACCAGTTAGAGCAATGCGCATTGGTTTTGGATCTTCATAACGGTTCAAGCAGTAGATAATATCACGTGCTAAAAGATGTGCTTGTTCTTGAATAATTTGACGAGCTTCTTCATCACCACTGTCGGCAAGTTTAGCAACTTCAACGGCATATGAAGCAACTTCAGGACTAGTTAATTCATAAAATTTAGCAGGTGCTTCATCCATACTATTTAAGTCCCAAATTTTTACAAAGAGATCAACTAATGAGCTCTTTTGACGTTGGTCCCACTTAAGCAAAGCTGCTTGTAAGGCTGCTTTGGTAATAGCATAGCCACTACCTTCGTCACCTAATTGTGAACCGTAACCACCAGTGGCAATTAATGATTCGTTTTGACGGCCGTTAACAACAGAACCAGTACCGGCAATAACTAAAGCACCATCTGCACCTTCAAGACCATTATATAAAGCCAAAAGTGAATCAGTAATAGCTCTAGTAGGAATATTACCAACATTTGAAGAAATAGTTGCAGCAACTTCTGGAGCATTTCCTACAACTGATAAGCCAGCGATACCAGCTAAGATCTTCATGCAGTCACCATTAATTTTATTCTTTAAGTTATTAATGGTATCGGAAATATTTTTAATACCTAATTCATAATTATTATTGATTTGACCTGGTCCACCTTCGGCGCGACCTAATTCTTTACCATTTTCATCGTAAGCGATAGCAGTGGAGTGTGTACCACCGGCATCAATACCAATCATATATTTCAACATGTTATCTTGTCCTTACTTTTAAAATTTATATAAGTTTACCATATTTTCATGTAAACAAATAATGTTAGCGTATACATTATAATACAAGGATGTTATCTGGTCTAATTTATTTAGAAAGGCTTAATTATTTTAAGTAGAAAATGATAAAATAAAACAGATAATTTAAGGAGCAACTTATGAAAAATAAAGTTTTATTTGGATCAATTTTTGTCGCTTTTTGTAGTTTGATTTTTTATTTGACTAGTACTGCGCGTTTAGAAAATGCAAAATTAAAGGTTTATGGTGGTAGTGATGCGAAAGTTACCCAAACAAACACAAACGATAATACGGCGGCCACTCTTTCTCCTGATAGTTTAAAAAAGACCAAATCAAGTAATTCATCCCTTGCTAAAACTATCATAAAAAATGTTGATAATGCTACTTCTCCAGTACAAGTGACTACTCAAAATATTGATTATAATAGCCAATTTGCCACAGTTAAAAATACTAATGAGGCTCAAGATGTAAGTGCAGTTTTAAAGCTATTTGTACTAATTGCCTATGAAAAAGAAGGTAAAAGCTCACAAACCTTTAAGGTGAATAATGGAGACGTTAAGGCTAACGATCAATCTCTGCAAGCGGGAACAGCTTACTCTGGTGCTTTTTTAAAAGATTTAATGATGCGTCAAAATAATAATGATGCTGCAAATATTTTGCTTAACGCTATGGGAAAAGAAAAAATTAATGCGGTAACTAAAAATATTGGAGCTTCACATACAAAAATCACCGGAAAATTTGGTGAAGAAAAAGTAGGTAAGACTACTGCAGCCGACCTTGGATTGGTACTAAAAAAGCTTTATCAGGGTAAAATAAAAAATAGTAACGAAGATAATCAAGTTTTAGGGCTACTTTTGAATTTCCCTGAAAAAGGTTTAGCTGCACAAGTAAACGGTACAGTGTATCGTATTAGTGATAAACATGCTAGTGTGGCCTTAGTACAAGCAAATAATGGGAAAACATATGTAATGAGCAGTGTAAGCGGACAAGATAGTGTGAACTTTGAAAAGCTTGGTACGGCAATAAATTCATGGTATGAAAGTCATTAAAGGTTTTTGTTTTTACAAAAACCTTTTTTATTATGCTTTATTACAATTTGTAGAAAATAATCTACAAATTGTAGATTGTAATCTACATCATGTAATGATATCCTTTTTAAGGAAAGGTGATTATCATGACGCAAAAAAGGAATCTCGATCGCCAAAAGGTAATCAATAAGGCTACTGAAATAATCAATGAAAAAGGGCTAAGCGAATTGACTATGCCTAATCTTGCCAAGGCTTTAGGCGTGCGTTCGCAGTCTCTTTATCATTATGTTTCAAACTTAGATGAGTTACTCTCATTGGTTTGTGCAGAACGGTTAAAAGTTCTACGTGCCCATTTAACTGAAAAGTTAATTGGTTATTCTGGCAATGATGCTTTGTATCTATTTGCAGATGAAACACGAGAATTTCTGCTTAATGACCGTACAGTATCAAGTATTTTTTATAATCTTGAAGCCTATATTAATAATCAGTTGATAACAGATGAAATAAATAAAATTATCGATTTAGGTGAAAAAATTGTAAATATTGATAAGAAAAATACTGTTTCATTGCATGGGCTTTTAGCAGCTGTTTTAGGTTATGTTTTTTTGGATAGAGCTGATCTTTTTAAGAATGAAGATAAAAAAAGTGCCGATGATAATTACCATGAATTGCTTTCAAGGCTTGTTTCGCCAACCACGAAAAGTAAGAAGGTAAAAAAGTTAGGAAAGGATAATTAATTTTATGAAGCGTTTCGTTAAAAACCACTTAGGTTCTTTGATCGCTTGGATTGTAATTGTACTGATTGCTATATTTGCTTTGCCAGATGTGACAACTTTAACTAATGAACATTCTGAAATAAAGTTACCAAATGATGTGCAAACTTCAGTTGCAAGTAAAATCCAAAATGAATGGGGCCGTAATCAAGGAAATACTTATACTGCTGGGGTTGTTTTTAACAAAAAAGATGGAAAGCTTACTCAAGCCGATAAAGACCGGATTGATGAAACAATTGATTATTTGAGAGACAATAAGAAACAGCTTGGCATTAAGTCAATGATGACTCCTAATGATAATGCGGCTGCCAAATCTCAATTAATTTCTAAAGATAAAACCACTGAAGTAGTTCAGTTAAGCCTTTCAAAAAATCATTCCACAGTTGAAAAAACTAATAAAGCTTTGATTAAGGCGGTTAAAACTAAGGGATTAAGAACTTATGTGACTGGGGCAGAAATTTTACAAAGTGATTTCTCCTCATCTGTTCAAGAAGGTATTAAAAAGACAGAAATTATTTCAGTAATATTTATTTTTATTGTTTTAGTATTAGTCTTTAGATCACCAATTGTTCCTTTAATTTCACTTTTAACTGTTGGGGTTTCCTTTATTACTTCATTCTCAATAGTTACTAATTTAGTGAAACATGCAAATTTCCCATATTCAAACTTTACCCAAGTATTTATGGTTATTGTTTTATTTGGGATTGGTACTGACTATAACATTCTTCTTTATAACAAATTTAAAGAAAACCTTGGTAAAGGTATGGAGAAGTGGGAAGCTACTCGCAATGCCCAACATGAAGCTGGACGAACTATACTTTATTCAGGTTCCTCTATTTTAATTGGTTTCTCTGCTTTAGGTTTGGCTAAATTCTCCCTTTATCAATCTGCAACTGGAGTTGCCGTAGGGGTAGCCGTTCTACTAATAGTACTTTTAACTTTAAACCCATTCTTTATGGCCACTTTGGGTAAGAAAATGTTTTGGCCAGTTAAAACTTTTGAGGGTGAAAGTGATTCAAAATTATGGCACCGAATTTCAAATAATACTTTGAAGCATCCCTTTGTATATTTAGCAGTAATGGCCATTGTTACAGTGCCATTCATGCTTCTCTATAATTCTGGTGCATTGAATTATAACGATGCCGATGAAATTGCTGATTCAACACCATCAAAGCAAGGATTACTTGTTTTCCAAAAGCATTTTTCAAAAGGTACACCAGAAGCTTCAACCTTGTATATTAAGGCAGATCATCCTTTAGATAACGAAAAAGATTTAAAGGCAATCGACCAAATTACTAAACAGATTCAAGATTATAAGAATGTTAAATTAGTTGCTTCTGTTACTGAACCTGCTGGCAAACCAATTAAGCAATTATATGTTAATGATCAGTTGAAAACTGTAAATGACGGTACGGTAACTGCCAGAAATGGTTTAACAAAAGTAAGTGCGGGAACTGATCAGATTGCAAGTGGTGCTGCATTATTACGAAATGGTGCAGGTCGTTTAGAAAGTGGAACTTTACAACTTCAAAATGGAGCCGTTCAACTTCAAAATGGTACTTATGTTTTAGTAAATGGTGCTAATAGTTTACAAAGTGGTACTCAACAGTTGGCTGATGGTTTAAATACATTAAATAGCAAATTATCTACCCAAGTGAATGGCGCGAGTGCCGCTCAACTTGCTCAGCTAGATAGTGGTTTGAGTCAATTACAAGATGGTATTAACCAATTAGGTAAGGTCGCTGCAAGTGCTAATACTAGTTCTGCTACTAAACAAATGAGTAATTTGAACTCACAAGCTGCCGCTCTAGAATCTAGTTTAAATAATGTTCAAAGTGATATCGCAGCACTTCAAAATAGTGGTAATACACAAGGCGGTGCCCAACAAGCTGCTAATGCAATGAATCAAGCAATTGATCAGGCAGGCTTAGATCAAGCCAAAAGCCAAAAATTACATGCTGCTGTTAGTTCAATCTTGCAACAGCAACAACAAGCCGGACAAAGTTCTGCTGCACTTGGAAAACTTCAAAGTGATTTAAAGAATGCAGCAGCTGCTGGAAATAATTTAAAGGGCGCGATGAACAATGCCGGTACAATGCAAGAATTGCAAAGCATGCAAGGTAAGATTAATCAGATTCAACAATTAGTATCAGGTGCTAATACCGTTTTGCCTGGAGCAAGACAGGCCATAAATCAATTAAGTTCTGGTTTAACTCAAGTTCAAAGTGCCGTTGCCCAAGGTGCTAATGGTGCTGAGGCCGTAAATAATGGAGCCGGTCAACTTGCCGATGGTTTAAGAAAAGGGGCAGATGCTGCTGGACAATTAAGTGCAGGAGCTAGTCAACTTAATAATGGAGCCGGCCAACTTAATAACGGTTTAGGTCAAATTGCAACAAATGCACCGCAATTAAGTGCAGGTGTAAATAAGATAAATAGTGGTTTAGGTGATGCTCAAAACTATCTAACTGGTTTAGGCAAATCTGCGGCTGCTAAGACTTTCTATATTCCTGAAGATAAAATTCATGAAGATGAATTCCAACAATCAATTGATAATTACATGTCTTCTAATTTAAAGGCAACTAAGTTAACTATTATCTTTAAGATCAATCCAAGTTCAACGAAGGCTGCCAAAGAAGCAAATGATATTAGTAATATGGTTAAGAAGTCCGTCAAAGGTACTAGCTTGAATAATGCTACTGTTGCGATGGATGGTCAATCAGAAAATATTTATGACACACAATCTGTTGCTGATTCAGACTTTGTTAGAACAGCAGCAATAATGTTAATTGGTATTGGCATTGCATTGATCTTTATTACTCGTTCCGTTTTACAACCAATCTTTATTTTAGGAACTTTGTTAATTGCTTACTTTGCCTCATTAGGAATTACACAAAAATTAATACCTGTAACTTTGGGTACGGATCTAATGGCTTGGAATACACCATTCTTTACCTTTATCATGTTAGTTGCCTTAGGTGTTGATTACAGTATCTTCTTAATGATGCGTTATCGTGAATTAGGACAAGAGGATCCATCATTGAGTCCAAGTCAAAAGATTCTAAAGGCATGTGGCTTTATTGGTACGGTTGTCATTTCTGCTGCTATTATTTTAGGTGGTACATTTGCTGCTTTGATCCCATCTGGTGTACCTACTCTAATTGAAGTAGCAATGGGTGTAATTATTGGTTTATTCTTATTAGTCTTCTTACTTCCAATTAATATGTCAGCTGCTGTTAAGCTTACATATGAAGGTTTCGGGAGAAAAAAGAATAAAAGTAAACATGCAGAAAATTAATAAAACTGTTTAATTAATAAAACTGTTTAATAGAAAAGTTCACAACCAAAGTTGTGAACTTTTTTGTATGTGAGAAATTATCATGTAAAATAGACTTTATAACGGATTACTTTTAATGAAAGAAAATTATGAAACAAAAACTACGTAAAGGTTTATTAATTGGCGTGGGTATAGTATTAGCAATTTGTTTAATTTGTTTACTATATCATGATTATCGTCCAGAAATTGAAATTTTACTTCATCCAGAGCAAGGTAATATAAAGGAAAAATTATTAGTGCTCTTACGCGAACATGAAGCAAGAGATGTAATATTTTTAATGGGATTAATTATGATTTTTAATGCCATTCCTGGACTTTCAAATTCAATTTTTTGTATTTTAGCTGGTTTATGTTATGGACCTTGGTTAGGGGTATTAATCAACTGGTGTGGTAATATTTTAGGTAATACAATCATTTGTGGCTTAATTAATAAAATAGATTTTTCCCATAGCTTTAAAAAGAATCGAATTCTAACTTACTTGATGCATCAAAAGTATCCTGCCGTTGGGATGACTATTGGATTAATGATTCCGGTAATTCCTAGTATTTTAGTTGATTATACTGCTGTTAGAATGAAAATGTCTTTTAAAAAAATAATGCCAATGATTATTGTAGGAATGTTTCCAACTTCCTTTATTTATGCATTTGGTGGGGATGCAATTTTTGCAGGGGATTTTAAAAAAATAATTGCCTTGTTAATTGCACTATTTATTTTAATTTTAATGGCCTTTGTTATTGTAAAACTTGCTTCTAGGCATGATAAAAAGAAAACAGCATAGTAAGTAACAAATAATAATCATAAAAAAATGTCCTCTCAATTTTGTTTGAGAGGACATTTTTTATTTATAGTTAATCTAACAAATCGTATTTTAGTGTCATTAAACCATGACCTTCTTTAACCATGTTACCGAGTAATGCAACTGTATTGTTATAAACTATATCAGCCATCTTTTGGTTAGCCGCATCCAGCTTATCTTGTAATTCATCACCAGAGAAATTAATGGCTTCTTTATCAGTGTCATGTTGAATTTTATGACATTGTGCTAAGGATTTTTGTTCAAAGTCTTCTTCTAAAGCACCATAAACGCGGAAATTAGTATCTCCTAATTGCGCAGTTAATTTGTTTAACCAAAAAATCTTATTTAAATCAAATTTTGGTCCAGTTTGAAAGCTAGCTGGGGTAGTAGTGATATTAGTATAGAAGGGTACCATGCTATTGAAGGTGTTAGGTCCAAAGGCTAGCCATTGAACACCAGCGATTCCCGCAGGAACGTCATTTCTAATTTGTAAAATATGAGTTTCAAAATTACGGTTAATCCCAATTGGACGGAAAGTTTTCTTTTGTTCTGGTGTACCTTGATCACCATAAGCATCAAATGGGGTATCTTGGTAGTGAGAACTTTCTAAGAACTTAATATCTTCGATACTAATTTTGTGTTTGGGGTAAGTAATGAAGGGTTGATCTTGGTCGCCAGGTTGGCCTTCAAATTCTGGATCAAAGTAACGGTGAACATACCAAGCGCGAGGATTATTGTAATGAGCATCTTTGATAGTAGAAGACCCAAAGATATGACGCAAATTATATTGGTTAGGTTCATCAGGATTTAAGTGATATTCTTCAATCAAATCTTGTAAATCGTTTGAAGCCATAAAACCTGGAGTTTCAAAGTAGAATTCATCAATGTTTAAACGATTTGGTGCGATTACATATGCATCATCAGGAATTCTACGAGCAGCCCAATGATGGCCACCAATGGTTTCCAAATACCAAATTTCATCTTTATCAGAAAAGGCCATCCCATTCATTTCATATGTACCATATTTTTCAAGAAGATAACCAACTCGTTCAACCCCTTCTTGTGCTGAATGGATATAAGGTAAGGTTAAAGTTACGAAATCTTCTTCACCTAGACCGCCTTCTTCAAGTAAAGGATCAATTCCTTGAATTCTTGAGTTAGTAGTAATAGTTTCAGTCGCAGTCATTGCTACATTATCACTGTTGATTCCAGCAGCGGCCCAAATACCATTTTCATTTGAAGCATCAGGAGCTGAAGTGTAACGAAGAGGATCAGGTAAAAGATCACTATCATCAATTTTTTGGTGGCTAATTACGCTTTCATAATGTTTGGGTTGATCATTAGGCATCACAACTTTGAAGGCCTCTGGGACAATGGTGCGACCGCCGTCTTCGCTACGTGCAATCATTGTTGAGCCATCGATACTTGCTTTTTTGCCGACAAGAATGGTTGTACATTCTGTTTGTTTCATGGATTAAGTCCTTTCACTGTTTATAATATTTAACTTATTTAAAAGTTATTCTCTTTATTTATATTATATTTAAAAAGAAAAAATATTGACACTAAAAAGAAGTATTGTATACTAAACTTAAATAATTAATAGGAGAACAATTATGAAGATGCAAATTATTTCAACAATTATTAATAATCGTTGGCAAAACCGGTAAATCAGGTTCATCGACATGGATGTAACCTGAACTAATCAGATTACATCTGTGCCGGCTTAATTTGCGTATTCAATTTGGTCTGCATGGATAAACACATGCAGACTTTTTCTTTTACATAATTTTTAGAAATTAAAGGATAGGGGTCTCATGTGGGATTCCTATTTTTTAGTTTGGAGGAATTATATGAAACGAATGTATGGCTTTATTGCAATTATTCTGATATTTCTAGGATTTGCTTACTTTCAAGAAAGTAGTCCTGCTATTCAAAAAAATAAAGTACCGGAGATTGGCGTTTTGACTTTAATGCACCATCCGGCTTTAGATGAAATTTACCGTGGCTTTTTGAACGAATTAAAGGCAGAAGGTTATCAGAACGGAAAAAATATTAAAATTAACTATCAAAATGCNAATGGGGACCAAAGTAATTTACGAACTATGGCNTCAAAATTAGTAGATCAGAATAATNATATTTTAGTAGGAATNACTACTCCAGCCGCCCAAGCATTGGCTAATGACACTAAAAATACTCCGATAATTTTAGGAGGAATTACTGANCCACAAGGTGCAGGNNTGGTAAAGAGTAATAATCATCCAGGTGGTAATATTACTGGAGTNTCAGATGGCGCACCAATTAAGCAACAATTACATTTAATTAAAGAATTTATNCCAAATTTAAAAACTCTAGGNGTTATTTATACTTCAAGTGATAATTCAGCAGTTTCGGAATATAAGAAAGTNGTAGCTGAATGTAAAAAGATGCATATCAATTTGAAGAGTTATTCGATTGCTAATAGTAATGATTTAAATCAGGTNTCAGTACANATGTTNAGTCAAGTGGATGCCGTAATCGTACCAACTGATAACACAATTGCCGGAGCAATGGATACATTGGTTAAAAATGGTAATGCGGCAAATAAACCNATTTTCCCAGCTGCTTCCACAATGGTTAAAGATGGTGGTGTAGCNACTTATAGTGTTAACCAATATGACCTGGGCAAAGAAACTGCCAAAATGACGNTAGCNATTTTGAAGGGTAAGAAGAAACCGGCNACAACTGCTATNGCTCATATTACTAAAGGCGAACCTGTACTTAATCTAAAAGANGCAGNAAAATTAGGACTTAAAGTTCCAACAAAATTTATGAAGGAATGTAAAAAGGAAGGAGAAATTTACCGATGAACTTAATCGTATCTTCAATTGGGCAAGGACTCTTATGGGCTTTACTTGGTCTTGGNCTTTACTTAACTTTTAGAATTTTAAATTTTGCTGATATGACGGTAGAAGGAACGTTTCCACTTGGAGCTGCTGTAGCGGTAACTGCTATTTCACGCGGNATTGATCCATATTTGGCTACNTTTTTNNCNTTACTAGCAGGGATGGNNGCAGGATTAGTAACCGGNNTGCTTTATACTAANGGTAAAATTCCCGTTCTTTTNGCTGGTATTTTAACTATGACAGGANTTTATTCGGTTAATCTACGGATTATGGGAAAATCAAATATTTCNNTATTNGGAAAGNAAACTATTTTTTCTAATANNTTTTTAGAATCANTGCCACAATATTTTGACNGCATTATTGTAGGAATAATTGTAATCGCAGTTATTACAATNTTACTTATTTTTTTCTTAAATACTGATTATGGGCAAGGATTTATAGCTACTGGTGATAATCCGACTATGGCGCGCTCCATTGGANTTCATACGGATTCAATGGTAATTGTAGGCTTGATGGTTTCTAATGGCTTGGTAGCAGTGTGTGGTAGTTTGATTGCTCAAAGTAACGGTTATGCTGATATCAANATGGGAATTGGAACCATTGTTATTGCACTTGCTTCAATTATTATTGGTGAAGTTGTTTTTGGCGAATTAAGTCTGAATCAACGATTAGTGGCAATTACTTTAGGAAGTATTATTTATCGTTTAATTTTACTTGCTGTCCTTCAACTAGGCTTTTCAACTAATGATCTAAACTTAATCTCATCAATTGTNCTTGCTATTTGTATGATCATTCCACAATTAGAAAATATGTTCCATCTTAAAAAGACAATTGTTAANGGAGGTCGAGCCAATGACTAAACCNATTTTAGANTTAAANNATATTCANACTAATGTAACAACNGCGGATGGNAAATCAATTGAAATTTTAAAAGGTTTAAACTTAAAAATTAATCCCGGCGATTTTATTACTNTAATAGGTACAAATGGTGCTGGCAAGTCTACCTTTTTTAATACCATTGCTGGTACCTTGAAACCTAATTCAGGTACGATTTCTCATCTAGGCAATGATATTACNAAGCTTTCCGAAGAAAAAAGAAGTAAATTTATTGCTCGAGTTTTTCANGATCCTAANCTTGGTACNGCTCCTAGAATGACCGTAGTTGAAAATATGTTGTTAGCTACNAAAAGAGGAGAACGAAGATATTTAGTGCCAAGAAAATTAAAACAAAATTTGCCNTACTTTAAAGAATTAGCNCNATCAATGAATAATGGACTAGAAAATCGTTTAACTACTTTTGTAGGTAATTTATCTGGTGGTCAAAGACAAGCATTAAGTTTCTTAATGGCTACTTTAAAACGACCAGATATATTACTGCTAGATGANCATACTGCGGCTCTTGATCCGCATACAAGTCAGAATCTTTTGGCTGCTACAGATGAAAGAATANGAAAAGATAAGTTAACTGCCTTAATGATTACTCATCATATGGAAGATGCTTTAAAATATGGNAATCGCTTGTTAGTATTAAANGANGGTCAAATCGTGGCTGATTATCAGGCCGCAGATAAGCAGAATTTAAAAGTAAGTGATTTATATAAATTTTTTGAAGATTAAAAGTTTNAGTTNGCTTGAAAAGCGTANTAAAAGATGCTATTCTAATTAAGTCGTAATATAATCTATGGTCTGCAATATTGACCATGGCAAAGGAGTATAAAACAATGAAAAAAGGCATTCATCCAGATTACCAAGAAGTTGTTTTCATGGACTCAGCAACTGGTGCTAAGTTCTTAGCTGGATCAACTTTAAAACCAACTGAAACAGTTGATTACGAAGGTAAGACTTACCCATTAGTTCGTGTTGAAATTTCTTCAGATTCTCANCCATTCTACACTGGTAAGCAAAAGTTTGCTCAAGCAGATGGTCGTATCGAAAAATTCAACAAGAAATACGGTATGTCTTCAAAGAACTAATATTTCTTGGTTTTTTACCAAAAGAGCAGTTCCGTTTGGAACTGCTCTTTTTAACTATTTGCATGGTGAATNNAAATACCTTTTTGGCGTACTTGCTTAATCTAAAGTATAATAAGCAGTATGCAATAATGAAATTGGGAGCAAAGATATATTATGAAAATGCAACTTGCTGAGATTGCTGATGCTTTGAACAGCGAATTANATAAAGGCGAAGATATAGTAATTACTTCAGTCGATTTTGATTCTCGTAAAGTAAGTGATAACTCATTATTTGTACCACTTGATGGTGAAAGAGATGGTCACGATTTTGTAAATAGTGCAATTGCTAATGGGGCTAGTGCAACCTTGTGGAAAAAGGGACATCCAAATAAGCCTGAAAATATTCCAGTAATTGAAGTAGAAGATCCATTNACAGCATTACAGGATTTAGCGCAATACTATTTAAANAAGGTCAATCCTACAGTTGTAGGTATTACTGGCTCAAATGGTAAAACNACTACTAAAGATATGGTAGGTGCAGTTTTATCAAAACGTTTTAATGTTCATAAAACACAAGCCAACTTTAACAATGAAATTGGTGTTCCAATTACTATTTTAGAAATGAAGCCATCTACTGAAATTTTAGTGTTAGAAATGGGAATGGATCGAGCAGGTCAATTACATCACCTTAGTTCAATCGTAAAACCCGATGTGTGTGTAATTACAATGATTGGTGAAGCTCATATCGAATTCTTCGGTAGTCGTGATAAAATTGCTGATGCAAAGATGGAAATTACAGATTACCTTAAAGAAGATGGCGAGTTTATCTATAATGGTGACGAACCATTGTTGAGACAAAGAGCGGAAAAACTCTCACAAGAAAAAGCAACTTTTGGATTTAAAGATACCGATACAATTTACGCAACAAATTGGCATAGTGGTATGCATCAAACAGAATTTAAGGTGCAAGATTCAGAACAAGAATTTATTATCCCAATGATTGGTAAGCATAATGTTTCTAATGCTATGGCCGCTATTAGTGTGGGACGTCGTTTTGGCGAGAGTGATGAAGAAATTGCTCAAGCTTTAGGTCATTTTACTCCAACTGCTAACAGAATGGAGTGGGAAACAGGTGACCTTGGCGAAGCAATCATGAGCGATGTTTATAATTCTAATCCAACCGCTGTGAAGGCAGTAGTAACTGCATTCGGGCAAGTAGATGTCAAAGATAATGGAAGAAGAATTGCAGTATTAGGAGATATGCTTGAATTAGGTGAAACTTCTCCGGAATTACATGCTAGCTTGGCTTCTGTTTTAGATCCTAAGATTATTAACGAAGTTTATCTATATGGTTCAGAAATGAAGAACTTATATGAGGCGCTTGTAGATAAATATGATGACAACCATTTACACTACTATCCTAGTGATCAAAGAGATAGTATGACTGAAGCATTAAGTAACGATATCAAACCTAATGATATCGTTGTCTTAAAAGGTTCTCATGGGATGCATCTTGAAAAGGTATTAGAGCGTCTCCTTTAGGAAGGACAAAAATTGAAATTTTCAGAATTAAATTTAAAGCCTGAAATCTTACAAGCTATTGAAAGAGCTGGCTTTGAAGAAGCAACGCCTATTCAGGCGCAAACGATTCCTTTGGCTTTGACCGGTAAAGATGTAATTGGTCAAGCTCAAACTGGAACGGGAAAAACTGCGGCCTTTGGTTTACCTATTTTACAAAATTTAGATCAACAACATGATTCTATTCAAGCAATTGTGATTGAGCCGACACGTGAACTTGCAATTCAAACTCAAGAAGAATTGTATCGTTTGGGTCGTGATGAAAAAGCTCGTGTACAAGTTGTTTATGGTGGGGCCGATATTCGTCGTCAAATTCATGCACTTAAACAAACACCAGCAATTTTAGTTGGTACACCAGGACGTTTACTTGATCACTTAAAACGAAAAACTATTGATATTTCTAAAGTAAAAACGATCGTTTTAGATGAAGCTGATGAAATGCTTGATATGGGCTTTATTCAGGATATTGAAAGTATTCTTAAATATGCGTCAAGTAAACATCAAACCTTATTGTTCTCTGCTACTATGCCTAAGCCAATTATGCGTATTAGTGAAAAATTTATGCATGATCCAGAAGTAGTACAGATTAAAGGAAAAGAATTAACAGCTAATTTAATTGATCAATACTTTGTACGTGCAAAAGAAAACGAAAAATTTGATATTCTTTGTCGTTTGATCGATGTCCAGAATCCTTCTTTGGCAGTTATCTTTGGACGTACCAAAAGAAGAGTTGATGAATTAACTCGAGGCTTACAAGCCCGTGGATATAATGCAGCTGGAATTCATGGAGATCTTTCGCAAGGCAAGCGAATGAGTGTGCTCAAGCGTTTCCGTAAGGGNCAATTAGATATCTTAGTTGCGACTGATGTAGCAGCCCGTGGCTTAGATATCTCTGGTGTGAGTCATGTATATAATTATGATATTCCACAAGATCCTGATTCTTATGTTCACCGTATTGGTAGAACTGGTCGTGCAGGACAAAATGGTATGTCAGTGACTTTTGTTACACCAAATGAAATTGGCTATATGAAGGAAATTGAAAACTTAACTCGTAAACAGATGATGCCACTTCGTCCACCATCTGATGAAGAAGCTTTCAAAGGTCAATTGAGTTCGGCTAATAAAAAAGTAGTCGAACTTTTAGATGGTGATTTAAGTAAGTATACTGATAGTGCAGCACAATTATTAGACGATTATTCAGCAGTTGATTTGGTTGCTGCCCTGCTTAAAGATCTATCTAAAGACTCTGAAAGTGTTAAGGTCAAAATTACTCCAGAAAAGCCATTACCGTTTAAGAGTAAACATGGTAGTCGTCGTGGCGGACATCGTAACAATCGGGGCCGCAATTCAAATAATCACAATCATAATTCAAATCGGCGCAATTCAAATAANCGACGTGGAAAAAGAAAAAATNATCATGATTTTGTGATTAAAAAGAAGAATTAAAAAGAGTGCTTTAAGCACTCTTTTTATATATTTTTTGATAAAAAAGAAAGAGATAAAAATGATTCAAGGCATTGGGATAGATATCATTGATCTTGATCGAGTTAGAAAAATTCAGGCTCGTCGTGGNGATAGNTTTGCTAAAAAGGTATTAACTGAAAAAGAATTTGCCCAATATCAACAATATNCAGGTCAACGACAAATTGAATATTTNGGTGGAAGATTTTCAGCTAAAGAATCTTTTTCCAAGGCAATGGGNACAGGNTTAGGTAAAAAGATTANNTTTAANGATGTAGANACTTTACANAATNAANTTGGNCAACCAATTATGACCTCNACAAAATTTAGTGGTAAAATTTTAGTCAGCATTTCTCATGAAAAAAAATATGCGATTACGCAAGTATTATTAGAGGAGATTTAAAATGGTTCCTGCAATACATCGCCCAGCNCAANTAAATGTTGANTTGGATGCAATAAANNNAAATGTTAAAAATGAANTTANACGTTTAGANAANNACCAACAANTATGGGCNGTTGTAAAGGCNAANGCNTATGGTCATGGCGCANTTCCGGTAGCTCANGCAGCTTTAGAAGCNGGAGCAACTGGTTTTTGTGTAGCAACNCTTGATGAAGGTTTGCAATTAAGAGAATATGGNTTACCTAAGCCNATTTTAGTTTTNGGAATTGTTNCANCNCAATGGGCTCCATTNGCNGCACANAAANATATNTCTTTNACAGNTGGAAGTTTAGAATGGCTTAAAGAAGCCGATAAAATTTTAGCTGAAACTGGACAGACCTTGAAAATTCATTTAGGAATTGATTCTGGAATGGGAAGAATTGGTTTTAGTGAAGATGACGAATTTAAGGCAGCCAATGAATTCTTACAAGATAACCCACATTTTGAAGTAGAAGGAATGTTTACCCACTTTTCTAAGGCTGATTCCTCAGATACCTCTTATTTAGATTATCAAGTTGACCGTTTTAACCATATGAAAGATTTGCTTACCCTTAAACCTAAATATATTCATATGGCAAATAGTGCTGCTGCTGTTTTTGATCGTAAGATAAAAACCGATATTGTACGTTACGGGGTAGCTATGTATGGCTTAAATCCATCATCTGTACCAAATGGCAAAGATCTTGAATCCCATGTAAATTTGAAACCAGCTTTATCTTTTACTTCTGAATTAACTTTTGTCAAGAAAATTCATCCAGGCTATGGGGTAAGTTATGGTGCAACCTTTGTTGCTGATAAAGATCAATGGATTGGTACAGTGCCAGTTGGTTATGCAGATGGCTGGCAAAGAAAAATGCAGGGCTTCAAGGTAAAAGTGGGCGATAGTTATTGTCCAATTGTGGGGCGTGTATGTATGGATCAGTTTATGGTGCTTTTGCCAAAAGAAGTACCAGTTGGCACTAAGGTGGAATTAATTTCGGCCGACCCAAAAGCTCCTAATAATATTAAGGCTGTGGCGGATCAAGTGGATACAATTCACTATGAAATTGCATGTCTGTTATCAGATCGTTTGCCACGAGTTTATAAAGATTAATAAAAAACCACTTACAAGGTAAGTGGTTTTTTATTTTGCAATAATAGCTAATAATCTAATTATTTTTATATTGTGTTCGATAAATATTTTCCATTTTTTCACAATGAAGAGGATCATTCTTAGAAACAAGTGTACCTAAATTTTGGTAGTACCAGATTTTATAATCAGCCCACCACATTTCTTCCTGCAATTCTTTCATTTTTTTATTTAAAATTTCCTTTTGTTGTTTAAATAATTTGATGCGTGCTTCCTCATTATTCTCAGTTTGAAAAATATTCATGTAGGATTTTATTTTTTTGATACTCATTCCAGCTTTTTTTAGACAATCAATTGACTTAATAAGTTCGATATCTTGCTCATTATAAATACGTTGTCCAAGTTGGTCTCTTTTAATATTTATAATTAATCCTTCTTTTTCGTAATAACGAAGTGTATAAGGTGTAAGATTAGTTTTTTGACTACATTCTTTAATTGAATAATTCATAAAAATCCTCTTTTCTGCTTGCTTTAGAGTTTACTCTAAGGGGTAAGATAATGCCAGTCAATATTAATATATGGAAAGAAGAGAATTAAATGAAAAACTTAGTTGTAATTACTGGTGCTAGTTCAGGTTTTGGCAAGGCCATGGCTAAAGAATTTAGTGCAGCGGGTTATCCATTATTGTTAATTGCTCGTAGAGTTGAATTGTTAGAGCAAATGAATTTACCAAATACACTATGCAAAAAAGTAGATGTGCGTGATAAAGAAACATTTCAGCAAGCAATTAACGAGGCAGTGGAACAATATGGACCAGTTGATTTATTAATTAATAACGCTGGTATCATGCTTTTAGGAAATATTGAAAATCAGGATAGTCAAGAATGGCAAGATATGCTTGATGTGAATGTAATGGGTACACTTAATGGTATGCAGGCAGTAATGACTGAAATGAAGAAGCGCCAACATGGAACTATTGTTAACTTTTCATCATTAGCTGGAGTAAAAACCTTTGTTAATCATGCTGTATATTGCGCAACAAAATTTGGAATTGAAGGTTTATCAGAAACTGCTCGTGAAGAACTAGCTCCATTTAATGTTAGAGTTATGCGTATTGCACCAGGAGCTGTTAATACAGAACTATTGAGTCATACCACTAGTGATAAAATTAAAGATAACTATAATGCATGGCTAGAAGAAACTGGAGTAGGTAAAATTACTCCGGAAGATATTGCGCGGACAGTTAGATTTGCGTATGAAATGCCTCAAAGTGTAAACTTACGAGAAATTCAAATTGCTGATACTCGTCAAGATTCTTAAAGAAAAAGAACTTACTTTTGTAGTAAGTTCTTTTTACTTTAATCTATTTATCCTAAGAATTCGCCCGGTTTTTCATCACTGCGAATTGTCATCCCTGATTGTAAATCTTCAATTTCAGCAACTACATAACCCTTACGTTCAAGTTTTTTAACAATAGTTTCCATGGTTTGACGTGAAACGCCAATTGGTAAGGTAAATAAATTTCTTCTTACCAGTTCTCCTTGCTTGGTATCTAAAGTAAGACAACCACCTAGGTTAGTATATTTAGAAATTATTTTACTCATTTTAGCTAAATTACCGCGACTATTATCTGATAATACGGTTAATACATAGGAACCAGATTTGATATTCCACGCATCAGATAACATGTTTAAAAGACTGGAGTGAGTTAAAATACCGTAAAAATGGTTTTCTTCATCTAAAACAGCAATGTAAGGCAAGTCTTTAATATTGAAGAATACACGGAAGAATGGTGAATTAACCTTGATAGTCTTAGTTGCATTCTTTAATAAATAAGTAACTGGTAAATTCATATCACCGCCTTGAGACTTATGACGATAAATATGCATTTTATAAATATTTCCTCTAAAGATTTTGCCACTATCATCTAGAATTGGTACACATCTGAATCCAGAATCTTCTAGTATTTTCAAGGCTTCAGCTAAAGTGGCTTTCTCATTGACAGTAGTTAAATAATCTTTCTTATAAACAAGCGATTTAATTAGCATTGATTGCCTCCCATGATTTAAGTGTAATAAGTCATTAAAAGTATAGCATACAATCAATAAAAACTTAAAGGATAATTAAAAATACTCTATATCTAAAGTTAAACTTAATTTTTAAGAAAATAAAAATAGGCATTACTGTGTAATACCTATTTTCATTAATAAATAATTATTAAAAAATTATTGACGAGTCTTAACGCCGGTTTCTTCAAAGGCTTTATCCATGACTTTCTTCAATTGATCAGCTGAAGCGGTCATAAGTTCTTTTTCCTTGTCATCTAATGGCATTTCAATAATTTGTTCNATACCATGACGACCAACAACAGCNGGAGTACCAATGTGNATATCNTGAAGTCCNTATTGACCATTCATTGGAACAGAAAGTGGAAGAACACGGTGTTCATTATTNAAAATAGCCTTAGTNATNAANGCNAAAGCAGTACCGATACCNTAGAAAGTAGCACCCTTTAAGTTNATGATNTTGTAAGCCATNTCAGCAACTTCCTTGTGGATAGCNTCAAGNTTNTCTTCACCAACTTCTGGGTGNGCNTTTACCCAATCACTAACTTTTACACCACCAACATTGTTGTAGCTCCATGCAGGNAATTCGGTATCACCGTGTTCACCAAGCATNTAAGCATTNACTGAACNAGGGTCAACTTTTTCCATTTCACCGATAACTTTTTGTAAACGAGCTGANTCAAGTGAAGTACCAGAACCGATNACACGNTCTTCTGGGAAGCCTGACATTCTCCANGTTGCNTGAGTTAAAATATCNACTGGGTTNGCNGCAACTAAGAAAATACCATCAAAACCAGATTCAACGATTGGTTCNACAATAGAACTTAAAATCTTNAAGTTCTTATTTACTAAGTCAAGACGAGTTTCNCCNGGCTTTTGTGGNGCACCAGCAGAAATAACAACTAAATCAGCATCTTTNGCATCNGCNTATTCAGCTGAGTAAATATTCTTTGGTGAAGTCCATGGAAGAGCGTCGGCTAAGTCAATAGCATCACCCTTTGTTCTATCTTTAACAATATCAACAATACCCAATTCTTGAGCAATACCTTGTTGTACTAAAGAGAAGGCATAGCTTGAACCAACAGCACCGTCACCAACAAGAATAATTTTATGAATTTTTTCTTCTGACATAAGAAAANCTTCCTTTCATGATAAATCTTATGAAATTTTTCACATAAANAATTATATCATGTTAGAGAAGGTGTTTTAAANCAGAAGGTNTTGCAGTATATGCTATAATCAGTACGCAAGTAAAGCAGTTAAGAGGAGANAAAAAATGAAATTAATTACNGGTTTAGGAAATCCAGGTCAAAAATATGATCGTACTAAACATAATACTGGNTTTATGNCCTTNGATAATTACTTAGATAAAAACAATTTAACTNTNAATAAAGATAAATTTGATGGNCTTTGGACTAAGGAAAAAGNTAATGGTGAAGATGTAATTTTTCTTGAACCNCAAACTTATATGAATGANTCNGGTAAATCNATTGCTCAAGTAGCTAATTTTTTCAAAATTNATCCNAANGATATTCTTGTNATTCANGATGANATGGANATGCCNATTGGAAAAATAAGAATTAGNGCTAATGGTAAATCNGGTGGTCATAANGGAATTAAGAGTATTATGGCNTGTNTAGGAACAAATAATTTNAATCGNNTAAAGATTGGTATTAAGCATCCCGAAAATGAAACCGTTGTTTCNTGGGTATTAACTCCTTTTNATACTGATCAACAAAAGCAAATGGATGCAGCCTTTACCACTAGTGAAGACATTATTGATGATTTCATTAGTGGCAAGGATGCTCAGTATTTGATGAATCGATACAATTAAAATGCAAGTTAGTGAAATAATAAATCAAGATAAAGATTTAAATAAGTTTATTAATAATGTCCCTGATTCCAAAAAGTCTCTATTGACNGGAGTGAATCCAGGGGCTTTTAATGCTGTCTTAAAACAATTTGTTAAAACTATTCGNCATCCAATATTATTAGTAGAAGAAAATGAAGATCGTGCACAGCGCATTGCAAGTGACTTAGAGACAGTAGTTGATGCACCAGTGCTTTCTTTTCCAGTAGATAGTAGTTTNGCAACTCAAGCCGCGGTTGCTTCACCTGATGAATTAAGTC
Source organism: Lactobacillus sp. (assembly GCA_014803905.1). Classification (GTDB taxonomy): domain Bacteria; phylum Bacillota; class Bacilli; order Lactobacillales; family Lactobacillaceae; genus Lactobacillus. The sequence continues at coordinate 34,187 of JAAVAW010000010.1, forward strand.
AACGTTTAGAAGCNTTACAGTTTCTATTGAGTGATCGTCCGGGNATTGTAGTGGCAACTCCCCAAGCTCTCCAATATAAATTATCTAATCCAGTAGATTTTGCCAAGGCTTCGCGAAGTTTAAANATAGGCCAAGAAAATGATTTAACTGATCTTACTAATTGGTTGATNCAATCNGGNTATCGTCGNGAAAGTTTNGTNGCNCGACCAGGTGAATTTGCTNTGCGNGGAGATATTTTAGATATTTATCCTTTAAGTCGAGAAAATCCAATTAGAATTGAATTCTTTGGGGATGAAATAGATACCATTAAAGAATTTGATGCTAGTAATCAAAGAAGTATTAAGGATTTAGATAGTGTNNCTATTGGTTCGGCGCTNGATCGAATTTATGNAGCNNCTGANTTNGAACGNGCTGCNAAAAATTTAAAAAANGATATGNCNGAAAGTATTGCAGANCCTGNAAATGTNAAAAGTCATTTTGGAGTAGATCTTGATNCTTTAGAACGTGGNGAATTNCCCGAAANCAANGCTTTTTTAGTNGATTATTTGTTANAAAANCCGGCTTCAATTATTGATTATTTACCANCCGNTNGCNTGGTTNTGTTTGATGATTGGAANCANATCAAGAAAAATGTTAGTGATGTAAATGCTCAAAATGANGCCTTTATTTCNCAAGAAATAAAACTTGGTGGNATGTTAAATAGTCAAAGNTTACGGTTAGATTTTGATAAGGTCANTAGAAAAATTAAACAGCCACAAGTACTTTTTTCTTTATTCCAAAANGGTACAGGTCGGATGAAATTCGATCAACTACTTAATTTTGTTAGTCGTGAACCTGAACAATTCTTTAGCCAAATGCCNTTAATTAAGAGTGAATTAACTAGTTTTGCTAAAGAAAAAAACACCGTAATCATACAAGCTGATAATGAACAACGCAGCCATGAAATTCAACAAAATTTAGTTGATTATGGGTTAGATGTGCCAATCGTTGATAATGACCAGGTCAAAGAAAATGTAACGCAAATTATCGTAGGGTCGTATGCTAATGGTTTTACTTTACCAAATGTTAATTTAGTTTATTTGACCGAGCGAGAGTTATTTAATCAAAAGCCAAAGCGTAAAAAGCGTGTTAAAACGCTTGAGAATGCGCAAAGATTGCGTAACTATACTGAATTAAAACCCGGCGATTATGTAGTTCATGTCAATCATGGTATTGGGCGCTTTGAAGGCATTAAAACGATGAAAGTTGATGGTAAGAATCGCGATTATATTACGATAACTTACCAACATCATGATCAATTGTTTATTCCGGCCGATCAATTNGGCTTAGTACAAAAATATGTTGGTTCTGAAGGGAAAGTCCCTCATATCAATAAATTAGGTGGTAGTGAATGGGCCAAGACTAAGCGTAAGGTACAAGCTAAAGTTGAAGATATTGCAGATGATCTAATTGAACTTTATGCTAAACGTGAATCNGAGCAAGGTTTTGCCTTTAGTCCAGACGATGAATTACAAAGAGAATTTGAAGATGCCTTCCCTTATCCGGCAACTCCTGACCAGCANAGATCACTCAAGGAAATTAAGGCTGACATGGAAAGTCCAAGGCCGATGGATCGTCTTTTAGTAGGGGATGTTGGTTTTGGTAAAACTGAAGTAGCCTTACGTGCTGCTTTTAAAGCAATACAAGACGGTAAGCAAGTTGCTTTTTTGGTGCCAACAACAATTTTGGCCCAGCAACACTTTGAAACAATGCAAGNTCGTTTTAAAAATTTNCCTGTTAATGTGGCTCTACTTTCGCGCTTCCAAAGTGATAAAGAAGCTAAAGAGATAATTGCCGATTTGAAAGCAGGAAAAATTGATATGGTNGTTGGTACTCACCGTATTTTGTCTAAAGANGTTAGTTTTAAGGACNTAGGTTTATTAATTGTTGATGAAGAACAGCGNTTTGGNGTTAAACATAANGAACGTCTAAAAGAATTAAAATCTAATGTTGATGTTTTAACGTTAACAGCTACNCCAATTCCGCGTACNTTACATATGTCAATGGTTGGTGTACGTGATTTATCAGTTATGGAAACTCCGCCAGTTAACCGTTATCCAATTCAAACTTATGTAATGGANGAAGTNCCTAGTGTAGTTCGCGAAGCCGTTCTACGTGAAATGAAGCGTAATGGTCAGGTCTTTTTCTTACANAACCGTATTGATGATATTGATAAGGTAGTTAGTCAATTACAAGAACTAATTCCTGAAGCAAGAATTGAGTTTATTCATGGACGAATGAGCCAAAATCAATTAGAAGATATTATGTATCGCTTTGTAAATAATGAATTTGATGTGTTAGTTACAACCACAATTATCGAAACTGGGGTNGATATGCCAAATGTTAATACCCTGATTGTTGAAAACGCAGATCATTATGGCTTGAGTCAGTTGTATCAATTACGTGGNCGTGTAGGACGNAGTGCACGTTTNGCCTATGGTTATTTCTTATATCAACCAAATAAGGTTTTAACNGAAGTTGGAGAAAAACGGTTNAGCGCAATTAGAGATTTTACNGAATTAGGTTCTGGTTTTAAAATNGCNATGCGTGACTTGTCNATTAGAGGNGCNGGTAATATGCTNGGGTCACAGCAACATGGATTTATTGATAGTGTCGGATACGATTTATACTCACAGNTGCTTGANGATGCTATTAAAGAACGTAAAGGTCAAAAACCAGTGATAAAAACTAACGCTGAAGTTAATTTTGACCTTGAAGCCTACATTCCTGATGAATATATCGCTGATCAAGAACAAAAAATCGAATTTTATAAGAAAATTAAAGCAATCCAAAGNAAAAAAGAGGCTGATGAAATTGCTGATGAATTAATTGATCGATTTGGCGATTACCCAGTAGCGGTAGAAAACTTACTNAATGTCTCTACNCTTAAATTAAATGCTGATCTAGCNCAGNCGGTTACAGTAGTACAAAAAGGNCAAAAAATTCAGATTATTTTTGACAATAAGGCATCTCGAGAGNTAGAAGGACCTAACGTCTTTAAGGCTTTAGAACATGTTAATTTNCGTGCGCGTGTAAGTACAGATCAACATCAACGTTTAAATGTAATGTTAGAAGTACCAGATAAAATGTCTATGCGACAATTATTTAATGAAATGAATATTTTTTTGTCAGCAGCGGCTGAGATTATTCAAAGATAAATTTGANAGGTAAAGAGGTANAAATGAGATTAGATAAATTTTTAAAAGTATCAAGACTAGTTAAGAGACGTACAGTTGCTAAGGAAATGGCTGATCAAGGCCGTGTTGAAGTAAATGGACGTGTCGTTAAATCAAGTTATGATGTGAAGATTGGTGATGTGATAAAAATAGGTTTTGGTACTAAAGAAATCAANGCAAAAGTATTAGATTTACGTGAAACAACTAAAAAGGCCGAAGCAAGTGAACTCTATGAGCTAATAGACTAGTGACAATCTTTTACTACCGTGATAAACTAGAAATGTTACATATTAGATAACTATCAGTTATCAATCAATTAGAATTAAGTTAATGTTAAACAGCTAGTTTTTAAAGGTGGGTAGGACTTTATGAACAATGGACCACGCATTTATAATGCACTAAGTGATGAAGAAAGAATTGCGCGATTGCAAAGAAAGGCCGAGCGAAAGGTAAAAGAGGTACATCGTGTACGGCGTAATAGAATTTTAGCAATTTTCGCGGTCATCTTTCTCATTTTAGGAATTCAACTTGTTATGGTTCATGTTCGAACTACCAATATCAAAGCTCAAGCAGCGGCTAGTCAAGCACAATTAGTTAAAATAAAAAAGAGTAATAAAGCTTTAAAGAATCAAGTAACTGATTTACGTGATCCAGATTATATGTCTAAAGTAATCCGTTATAAGTATTATTACTCTAAGCCAGGCGAAACAATTTATAATGTACCAGAACCTTCAGGAGATAATAATTAAGTGAAGTATATAACTGGTTTAAGAATTGACGGTAAGATCAATAATATTGTAGATTTTGGTATATTTGTTGATTTACCGCACAATCGACATGGATTAATCCATCAATCAGATTTTGGCGAACGATGGAAAATTGTCAAAGATAAATATGAAGTCGGTCAAGAGGTAAGAGTCGTTGTTTTAAATAATAAGCAGGGAAAAATAGCCTTATCATTAACACGTGTTAATGATCCACAGTTAATAGATTCAACTAATTCTTTTAATNATAAAAAGAATTTTAGTAAGACGTTAACTGAGCTAGTGACCGAATCTACACAAGAAATAAAAAATTTAAAAGAAGAACTTAAGTGAGAAGTGACCTAGAGGGGTCGCTTTTTTTATAAAAATGAAAGATATTAAAGAATTTTTTGTTAATAATAAATTAGAAATTAAGCAAAAAAAATTTTTGTTAGCGGTCAGTGGTGGACCAGATTCAATGGCATTACTTGATTTAATACGATCTATGCTTGATGATCCACAAAAACAAATANTTGTTGCCCATTTTGATCATCAATTACGCGTAGACAGCAAGCAAGAAAGTGAACTAATTGGTCAATATTGTCACAAANATAAATTAGANTTAGTAGAAAAGAAATGGAATATTGCAGATCAACCTANTTCNGGAATTGAAGCTGCGGCCCGTCAGTATCGCTATGCATTTTTTAAAGAAATAATTGCCCGGGAAAAGATANATTATCTTTTAACAGCACATCATGGNGATGATTTAGTTGAAAATATTCTTTTAAAATTGCTGCGCTCAGGTAANGTTCAAGAAATGAATAGTTTAGTAGAAGTAGGAAAATTTGAAGATACAAATGCCTATCTTTTACGTCCTTTGCTCAAATATTCTAAGGCAGAATTACTNNCATATGTTAAAAAGCATAAANTTAATTATATTAATGATTCAACTAATTTTGAGGATAATACTTTAAGAAATAGATTGCGNCACCATGTTGTTCCTCTATTAAGAAANGAGAGTAANAANCTGATTGAAAATGCCAATCNTTTTCAAAAAAGTGAGACAGAATTAGAAGATAGTCAAGAAATTCTTTTTAAAAATTTAACTATTCCAAAAAGAAAATATGAAACTTGGACTGGTAATTTAGAAGATTTAAAATTATTNGATTTAAATCAAAAAAGACTTTATTTTGAATGGCTAAGNTTGAATAAATTTCAGCAACGTGTTCATTTTGATGAATTGAAACAAAAGGTTAATTTTCATACCCGTAAAGATGGGATTGAGCTANTTTTTTATCAANATAGGTATTATTTATATCGTGTAAATGAGCTAAATAATGAGTTAGTTGCGCCTTTTAAAGTTAATTTAAATAAAGTATTTACTTTTAAGAAAAAGCAATATATAATCTCTAGACAAAATTTATCTTTTCGACAAATAGGTGAATTTTTTGGTGATGATAATTTAAACTTNCTAGTCGGGTCTTTACCAATCGGTCAAAAGCTAATATTGGCTAAAGGTAAGAAAACAAAGGCCAAGAAAAAATTTGCTGAAAAGAGTATTCCAAGTGCCTTAAGACCGGCTTGTCTAACTGTAATGAAACAAAAAGCAGATAATGCAGTTGANGTTGAATTCATTGCCGACGTTTATCGTAAACAAGATTATAATTCGAGTTATGTGCGNTATATTATTTATGAAGTTTAAGATAATTTAAAATAAAATGAAGAAATCATAAATAATAGAGAAAAAANTTGTTTTATGGTAAAATTTTCAAGTAATTTAATGGAATTTCATGGAGGTTCGATATGAAAAATAGAAGAAATAGACTGCTTTCAAACGGCCTTTTCTATATTTTGGTATTCGTGATCCTCTTGGGAGGAATTAACTGGTTTGTTGGTGGATCCGGCAACGGCGGTTCTTCTGAAAATATTAGTTATTCAACTATGGTTAAAGAGTTGAATGACGGTAAAGTCAAGAGTATCAATATTCAGCCTGCTAATGGTGTCTATACCGTTACTGGTACTTACAAAAAAGCTCAAAAAGCTAAGAATTCTCAAAATAATAGTTTAGACTTCTTTGGTGGTGCTTCAAATAATAATAAAGTAACTAACTTTAGCACTACTATGCTTCAAAATGATTCTATGGTCAAAAATGTATCTAACTTAGCGCAGAAGAATGGTACTAAAATTTCTGGCCAAGGAGAATCACAATCTGGAACATGGATTTCTACCTTAGTAATGCTTGTGCCAACCTTNATCTTCATCGTTATGCTTTGGATGATGATGAACCAAGGTGGTCAAGGTGGACGTGGTGGAGTAATGAACTTTGGTAAGTCCAAGGTTAAACCACAAGATCCTAAGAAGAATAAGGTTCGTTTCTCAGATGTTGCTGGGGAAGAAGAAGAAAANCAAGAATTAGTTGAAATTGTTGAATTTTTAAAAAATCCAACAAAATATACCAAGTTAGGTGCAAGAATACCAGCTGGTGTTCTTTTAGAGGGTCCTCCCGGAACNGGTAAAACCTTACTGGCTCGTGCTGTAGCTGGTGAAGCTGGGGTACCATTCTACTCAATTTCTGGTTCAGATTTCGTAGAAATGTTCGTTGGTGTTGGTGCTTCTCGTGTTCGTGACCTCTTTGAAACTGCTAAAAAGAATGCACCAAGTATTATTTTCATCGATGAAATTGATGCCGTTGGACGTAAACGTGGNAATGGCATGGGCGGTGGACACGATGAACGTGAACAAACTTTGAACCAATTATTGGTNGAAATGGATGGTTTTGACGGTGATGAAGGTGTCATCGTTATGGCTGCTACTAACCGTTCTGACGTGCTTGATCCTGCCTTATTGCGCCCGGGTCGATTTGACCGTAAGGTCTTAGTTGGTCGTCCAGATGTTAAGGGACGTGAGGCTATCTTGAAGGTTCATGCTCGTAACAAGCCTTTAGCTTCTGATGTGGACTTAAAAGAAGTCGCTCGTCAAACTCCAGGTTTCGTAGGTGCTGATCTTGAAAACGTCTTAAATGAAGCTGCATTAGTTGCTGCTCGTCGTGATAAAAACGAAATTACAGCTTCTGATATTGATGAAGCTGAAGATCGTGTAATTGCTGGTCCAGCTAAGAAAGATACTGTTATTTCAGCCGCTGAAAGAAAACGTGTTGCTTATCACGAAGCCGGACACGCCATTGTTGGTTTGGTTTTGAGTGATTCTAGAACAGTTAGAAAAGTAACNATCGTACCTCGTGGTCGTGCTGGCGGTTATAACATTATGTTGCCTAAGGAAGACCAAAACTTATTGACCAAGAAGCAATTAATGGAACAAGTTGCTGGNTTAATGGGTGGTCGTGCTGGTGAAGAAGTTGTAGTTGGAGACAAATCTACTGGNGCTTCAAATGACTTCGAACAAGCAACTAATATTGCTCGTGGCATGGTAACTCAATATGGTATGACGGATGTTGGTATGACNGAACTTGAATCACCAAGTCAACAAAATGAATTTGGTGCTAGATCATATAGTGAAGCNACCGCAGCTAAGATTGATGAAGCTGTTAAGAATATCTTAGATGAAGGTTACNACACTGCAGTGAACATTATTAAGAGTCACCGTGATACCCATAAAGTGATTGCTGAAGCATTACTTAAGTACGAGACNTTAAACGAAAAACAAATTCTTTCTTTATTTAAATATGGTAAGATGCCTGAAAATGAAGATAATGAATTTCCAAGCGAAAGCGACGCTTTAACTTACGAAGAAGCAAAGGCTGCTATGAAAAAGCGTGATCAAAAGAAGGAAAAAGTTGAAGAAAAGGATGATAAAGAAGATATTCATCCACTTCCAGATGATCACAGAAATATTGATGATATTCCTTTGAATCCNCCTTCTGAAAAGAAAGAAACTCAAACTAAGGATAAGGAAGATCATGAAGAAANTCATTCTTCAACTGATGATTNAGAGAATAAAGAATAAGATAAGAAATAGAGCCTCCGGGCTCTATTTTTTTAGGAGAAATTATGAACGATTATTTAATTAGAGCAATTGATAAAGATAAGAAATTACGATTATTAGCAATNACCGCTAAAGATGTTGTGAGTGAAGCGCAAAAAAGGCATGATACTTGGAGTGCNTCATCNGCTGTCTTNGGTAGAACAATGATTGGAGGNCTCCTTTTAGCGGGTGCACTTTTAAAAGATAAAGATGAATTAACAGTACGTTTATTAGGTAATGGTCCAGTTGGNGCAACAGTAGTAACTGCCAANGCNGATTTGACAGTTAAGGGCTACATTCAAAATCCTCATATTGCTTTACCGCCAAAAAAGGATGGTCACATTGATGTTGCCAAGGCTGTTGGTCAAGGCTGGCTTGAAGTTACTAAAGATCAAGGATTAAAAGAACCTTATACCGGTGAGGTACCAATCGTAAGTGGTGAAATTGCGGAAGACTTTACTTATTATTTAGCCAAATCAGAACAAATTCCCTCAGCAGTTGGGTTATCTGTCTTTGTTGAGCCAAATAATTCAATCGGTGCTGCTGGTGGTTTTATGATGCAGGCATTGCCAGGTGCGGATGATGCTTTACTTGAAAAANTAGAAAAAAGAATTAAAGAATTGCNTAATTTATCAACGATGTTTCTAGATGGTACTACTCCAGAAGAATTAGCTCAGAAAATATTGGGTGAGGATTGTAAAATCTTAGATAAACAAGAAGTAAAATTTGCCTGTGATTGTTCTAAAGAAAAATATAGTGAAATTCTGGCTACGATTAAACCAGATCAATTAAAAGAAATGATTGAAAAAGATCATGGTGCCGAATTAACCTGTCGTTTCTGTGGTAAAAAATATCATTTTAGTGAAGATGAATTAAAAGATATTCAAAAACAGGCAAAGTAATCTAAGAGTAATAGTCGATTTACTAATTTTTTGTTAGAATATTAGAGTATTTGTGAAAGGATGTGTAGAGGTGAGTAAAAGCTGGAAAATAANAGACATTACTATTCCTAATCAAGTTGTAGTAGCACCAATGGCTGGTATTTCTAATGCTGCTTTTAGAGTTGTGTGCAAAGAATTTGGGGCGGGGTTAGTAGTTTGTGAAATGATCTCTGACCATGGAATTATTTATCGCAATAAGAAAACTTTAAGCATGCTTCAAGTTGATCCTCGTGAACACCCAATGAGTATTCAAATTTTTGGTGGTAGTGAAGAAACTTTAGTTGAAGCAGCCCACTATGTTGATGAAAATACCGCTGCTGATATTATTAACATCAACATGGGATGTCCTGTGCCAAAAGTAACCAAGACTGATGCAGGAGCAATGTGGCTTAAAGACCCAAATAAAATTTATCAAATGGTACGTGCAGTAGTCAGAAATGTAAAAAAACCAGTTACAGTTAAGATGAGAACTGGTTGGGATCAACGTAATATTTTTGCGGTTGAAAATGCTTTGGCCGCCCAAGAAGCAGGTGCCAGTGCAGTTGCAATGCATGGTCGTACTCGTAAACAAATGTATATGGGTGAAGCTGATTGGGGGANCCTAAAAGATGTCGCAGATGCTTTAACTATTCCGTTTGTTGGTAATGGGGATGTTGATAGTCCGCAAAAGGCTAAGAAAATGCTTGATGAAGTTGGAGCTACTGCGGTAATGATGGGACGTGCCGTTTTAGGAAATCCTTGGCTATTAAAAGAAGTAACCCATTATTTAGACACAGGAGAACTTTTACCACCTCAAACTGTGGAAGAAAAAGTTGAAACGGCTAAGAATCAACTTGCAGGGTTAATTGAACTTAAGGGAGAAAAAATTGCGGTTCCTGAATTTAGACGTCAGGCTGCATATTATCTAAAAGGAATTCCCCGTTCAGCTCGAACACGTGCTAAAATAAATGAAGTATGGACAAAACAAGAAGTTTTTGACCTATTAGATGATTTTGTGGAAAAATATGAAGCAAGACAAAAGCAAAGACAAGCTTAATAAATAATAAAGGAGTTTTTAGAGTGGCAAAGAATGAGATGAATGACCAACTTATCGTTCGTCGCGAGAAGATGGAAGAAATGCGCGAAAATGGTATTGAACCTTTTGGCGTAAGAAAATTTGATCGTCAAGATTTAGCTAAAACCTTAAATGAAAAGTACTCTGACGAAGATAAAGATGAATTGAATGCAGATATGCCTAAGACCAAGGTTGCAGGTCGTATGCTTGCAAAACGTGGTAAGGGTAAGGTCGGTTTTGCTGATCTTTACGACCGTACTGGTAAGATTCAAATTTACGTACGTAAAGATATTGTTGGAGAAGAAAACTACAAGATTTTTAAGAAATCTGACATTGGTGATTTCCTAGGTATCGATGGTGAAGTAATGAAAACCGATACTGGTGAATTGACCATTCGTGCTACTCACGTTACTTTCTTATCNAAGGCTCTTCGTCCATTNCCTAATAAATGGGATGGTTTAAAAGATGTTGAACAAATTTATCGTCAACGTTANCTTGATTTNATTACTAACCGTGAAAGTTATGANCGNTTTGTAAANCGTACTAAGATTATCAAGGCTATCCGTAATTATTTAGATAACCGTGATTTCTTAGAAGTTGAAACTCCAGTTCTTCATAANATCCCTGGTGGTGCAGAAGCTCGTCCATTTATCACGCACCATAATGCTTTAGATATTAGTCTCTACATGAGAATTGCTCTAGAACTTCCTTTGAAGCGTTTAATTGTTGGAGGAATGGAAAGAGTTTACGAAATTGGTCGAGTATTCAGAAACGAAGGTGTTGATACTCGTCACAACCCAGAATTTACTGAACTTGAAACCTATGCAGCTTACTGGGACTTCCATGATGTAATGGATGAAGCCGAAGGAATTATTAAAGCGGCTGCTAGTGTAGTTAGTGATGATGGTAAGATTACTTATCAAGGAACTGAACTTGACTTAGGTAAGCCATTCCGTCGCGTTCACATGGTGGATTTAATTAAAGAACAAACTGGTGTTGACTTCTGGCAACCAATGACCTTAGATGAAGCCAAAAAGGTTGCAGAAGAACATGGTATCCATGTTGAACCATTCTGGAAGGTAGGTCATATCATCAATGCCTTCTTTGAAGAATTTGGTGAAAAGACAATTGTTAACCCAACTTTTGTTTATGGTCACCCTGTAGAAGTTTCACCTCTTGCTAAGAAGAATGCTGATGATCCAAGATTTACTGATCGTTTTGAAATCTTCATTATGGGTACTGAATATGGTAATGCCTTTTCAGAATTAAATGATCCGGTTGATCAACGTCATCGTTTTGAAGACCAAATGGCAGAACGTGAAGCTGGTAATGATGAAGCTGATATGATTGATGAAGATTACATCCGTGCCATGGAATTTGGTATGCCTCCTACTGGTGGTTTAGGAATCGGTATTGATCGTTTAACTATGCTCTTGACTGATGCTCCTGCAATTCGTGATGTCTTGTTATTCCCAACAATGCGTCCTGAAAAAGTAGAAGACGTAGATGCTGAAGTTCAAGCAGATTTAAAGAAGCGTAAAGAAAATAAAGAAAATAAAGAATAATATAAAAGCTGGTAGTCCTACCAGCTTTTTATGTGTATTTATTTAAAATATTTCTTGCAACTCAACTATTTTCTGCTATACTATTAATGTACTGCGGAAGTAGTTCAGTGGTAGAACATCACCTTGCCATGGTGGGGGTCGCGGGTTCGAATCCCGTCTTCCGCTCCTGCATAAAGAGATTCACGATGAGGTGAATCTCTTTTTTTGTTTTCGGAAAATAGCTCAGCTTGGTAGAGCGCTACGTTCGGGACGTAGAGGTCGCAGGTTCAAATCCTGTTTTTCCGATCCTATAAAAATATATATCTAAAGAATTCGTATTTTAACTAATCCTATTAAAGCTTGGTATTAAACGACCTTGATTTAATAGGATTTTTTGTTTGAAAATTAAAAATATGTTGTTTGTCGAAATACTTTTTTCATATTGTAGAAGATGAAAATTATCGGTATAATAACAAAAGTTATATTATTGTTTTTATTTTATAAAGTAGTAAGAAGAGTATGAAAGGAGCAGCAATGCTATTAAATAATAAAGTTGGATCTGTAAATAAAGCGGAAAAGAAAAAACAACATTTTTCAATTAGAAAATTGAGTGTTGGAGCAGCAAGTGTGTTAATCGGAACAACATTTTACTTGAATAGTCAGGAACGCATTGTGCATGCTGATACATTGACTAATGCACAAAGTGAAGTTGCAAAAGACAGCATAAATGAACCAATTCTTAGAAACGATCAAGCTACAAAGGCTGTTGAAACTAAGGTTCAAAATATACCTAATGATCAAAAATCAGTTGATAAAACAAATGTTAGTCAAACGATTAAGGTTCAACCAAGTGATAATACTTCTTTAGAACTTGCATCCAATAAGATTCAAGTTAAACCTAACGCAAAGATTACAAATTCTTCTATTGCAAGTCCTGTCACCTATGCTCCAATTAATGTGAATGATTGGGACACAAAAATTGATGATGCTGATGGTGAATTTTATTTGAAGATTACTGGTTATCATGGAAGTGATACAACAAGTAATTTGACTATTCCAAATGGTGCTGATTTTGCTAGAGCTGGAGAAAATTTTCTCAATTGGAAGGTTGGAATTAGTAGCGACACGCTGAATAAACTTATACGAAACGGCGTTATGCCAATGCTTAGCGGTACAGATGATCAAAAAATTAAAGCTGAAGGTTCTAATTGGATCTTTGCTTTTTATGGAAACGGCTTAAACAATATTAATGGCTTAGCAAATTTAGATACGACTAATATCACTGATATGCGCGAGATGTTTGCAAGTAATCAAATTAATGATTTGAGTCCTTTATCTAATTGGGATGTAAGCAATGTTACTGCAATGGGGAATATGTTTACAAGTAATCAAATTAATGATTTGAGTGCTTTATCTAATTGGGATGTAAGCAATGTTACAGAGATGAGTAGTATGTTTGCATTCAATCAAATTAATGATTTGAGTGCTTTATCTAATTGGGATGTAAGCAATGTTACAGATATGACTGATATGTTTACAAGTAATCAAATTAATGATTTGAGNCCTTTATCTAATTGGAACGTAAGTAATGTTACTTCAATGATGAACATGTTTTCGGCTAATAAAATAAGTAATTTAGGCTCAGTAGGTAACTGGAATGTAGGAAATGTTAAGGATATGGGACTCATGTTTTTCGGTAATCGAATAAGTGATTTAACACCTCTATCTAATTGGAATGTAAGTAATGTTATAGCGATGAATTACATGCTAGCATTAAATCGAATAAGTGATTTAACGCCTCTATCTAATTGGAATGTAAGTAATGTTGGTACTATGCAGGGCATGTTCGATGAAAATACAATCACCAGTGCCGATTTAGCCAAATGGAATTTTTCAAAATTGGAAGAAAACCTGGCAGATTTTTCTGATCCTCAAGTTTCCAATTCAAGCGTATATGCGAGTGGAAGNNAAGATATGATTAGTCCTGAAAGTCAAGCAGTTATATACTTGGGCGATAATAATACAATACCGTCATGGTTTTTAGAGCCAGTTAGTTATAATGAAAATATTTTCTCTACTTCAAATGGTAATCATTTAATCGTTACCTCAAATGCAGCTTTACTTGCTAATCCAAATAAGGCATTCAATAAATTGAAATTCTCAGATGGATCAAGTGCTAACATACCTGTGTTTATCAATGCTAAGAATGATAAAGCTGATATTTTGAACACAGTTAAATCATTTGTTAATCAGGCAATTCATACTAAGAAAGATGCCCTGGAACAAGCTAATCCAAATAAAATTGTAACTTTAACACTTGATACATTAGTTAATCAAAGTGATCCAATTGCTTTGGCTAATGCAAAAGTTAATATTAATATGATTGATAAGCCTAAAGCTGATAATAAGAAAACTTCAAGTGGAACTCCATTAGTGCAAGAAGACTTACCAACGAAGCATATAGTTATTTATAAAGATAAAAATGGTGAAGTAGTTGGTACTCAAGAAGTTAAAGGAAAAGTGGGAGATAAAGTAACGCTTAACTACCCAGATGGATATACGTCAGCTGATAATGAAATAGAAAAGACACTCCCAGCGGATGGGGTTATTACAATTGATAATGTAATAAAGAAGACTGCTTCAACTACAACAACTCCAACCAGTGAGAATCCAAAGAAAGAAGCAACAGAATCCTTATTTACTCAAGAAAACATAGATAAAGAAAGTTTATATGACACTGATGAGACAACTGCTAACTTTAATTCAAATAAAGTAGCATTTGTAGATCACATACCAAATCATTTATATGTTTCTACTTCTACCAATACAAACAAGGATATAACTTCACATAAAGTAGCTCCTTCAAGTAAATATAGCAAGCTTCCCCAAACAGGAACTGATANTTCAATTTTAGCTTTAGCTTTCGGTACACTTATTTCAGGTTTAGGTTTGCTTGGCTTTAGAAAATCTAAAAAACATAATTAATTAAAAAGTGCATACAATACGTATGCACTTTTTGCATATTCTAAAGTTAAAATGGCTAAACTCTTGATGTAACTAATTTGTAAATCTTTATTACATATGCTGAATTAATAGTGAATAGATCAAGGCATAATTTTTGCATTTGTTGTTGTGAACACTTAAGGTAAAAGAGATGTAGAAAAAGAAAGAAGATGTAAGAATGGGAAAGAGTGTTGCTCCCACTAAAAAGTTATCGTTTATTTCGATCTTCTTTTTAGGAATTAATGCCATCATTGGATCAGGAGCTTTTTTACTTCCTAAATATATTTATCATGATATGAATTTAATGAGTGTAGTTGTACTTTTGTGTGCCGCCTTAACGGTAAGTATGATTGCACTTTGTTATGCTGACTTATCTAGTCGTTTTACTGGATCAGGTGCAGCGTGGCTTTATTCGTACTATGCTTTCGGGAGATTTGCAGGTTATGAGTTGGGATTATTTACTTGGTTTTTAACTTGCTGTACCTATGCAGCAGAAGTGGTAGCTTTTGTTACAACTTTGCGTAGTTTTGTCCCGGCATATAAAAATGACACTATTTATTTTGGTACTGCAATTGGTTTAATTGTTCTATTTACAATTATTAATTTTTACGGTAGAAAATTAGTAAAATTTGTTGATAATACTTCTTCNGTNGCAAAATTGGGNGTNATTGTNCTNTTTATTGTAGTTGGTGTATTTTTCATGCATTGGTCTAACTTTAGTCCGGTAATGCCACATGCAGCAACTACTGGTGTAGGACCATTCTTTAAACATTTTGGTGCAGCATTTAGTGAAGTCTTTTATTTGTTTACCGGCTTTTCATTTATTCCGATAGCCGCACGTCAAATGCAAAATCCAACCAAAAATATTCCACGAGTATTAATCTCTGTCATGATTACAGTTACGATTCTTTATGCTTTAACTGTTTTAATTGGAATCGGTATTATTGGGTCAAAGATGAGTGATTATACTGCACCAATTGCCAATGCTTTTGGTAAAGCAGTTGGTGAATGGGGTTATATCGTTATTATTATTGGAATGCTTTTAAGTATTTTTGGTGTTGCTTTTATTTCATCTTTCAACGCACCTTCATTGGTTGCTTCATTAGCAGAAGAACATAATTTGGTACCTAAGTGGGTAGGTAAAAAGAATAGATATAAGGCTCCATGGATTGCAATTATCATGAGTGCAATTATTACTGCATTGTTGACGACTCAATCATACATTTTCTTAGTTTCATGTATTGTGCTTGCTTCATTTGTTCAGTATGTTCCTTCAATTTTTGCAGTAATGAAGTTTAAGCATAGTGGTCAGTATCCTAATAAAGGTTTTAAATTACCTGGCGGCTATCTAATTCCTGTTATTGCTTTATTAGTATCATGTTACTTAGTCTTTAATTTTACTTGGAAAACATTTTTTGTTGGAATTGCGGTAGCTGTAATTGCTGCTCTGCTCTATTTATTCTCTGGACGTAAAAGAAAAGATCCTAATCCAGGAATAGCTGAAGTGAAAAGTGATAAATAACTGTTAATATTTATAAATTTGTATTCTGATTTTTCCTTTTCAGTGCTAGGATAAAATTAGACTCAAATGAGTCATTTCCATTGCACCTGGAAGGAATGAAGATTATGAAAGAAAAAATATATGTTGTGATGCATGCAAGTGTTACAGCAGATGCTGATTCTAAGAAGAATGGTACTGTTGACATTTTATTTGCATCAAAAGATATTGAAAAAGCAAAGGCTTATAAAGATAGCTTAGCTCCATATGAAGTTACTGCGATCTATCCAATGGTTTTAGATCGTGGGCTAGATATGGAAGCTACTAAACCAGCTCTTTCAATTGATTGGACCGATCTCCAATAAGGAGAAGACCTTGACTATTTAGTCAGGGTCTTTTTCTTTGTTATAATAGATTAAGGAAAAATATTTTACTTTTAGACAAGAAAGTCTTAAAATACATAATTACAATCTTTTTACTTATTAAAAATTAGTAAATGACAAGGCGGTGGACTATGGAAAAGTCTTATAGTAATAGTGCAAGAGATGTATTAGAAATCGCTCGTGAACAAGCACAAAGTTTTAATCATCGAATTATTGGAACTGAGCATGTTCTTTTGGCATTGGTAATTGAAGCTAATGGCGAAGCNGGAAAATTATTGCGCCAAAATGGTGTTACTCCAACTTTGGTTAGAGAAGAAATTGAAAGATATACAGGTTATGGTTCAAGTCCTAAAGCCACTTATATTGAAATGTCACCTCGTTTAAATTTGGTTTTAAATTATGCTAAACGTAGAGCTGATAAAGAAGGTACTAGTGAAATTGAAACTAACCATATTTTATTGGGATTACTTGCAAGTGAAAAAATTCTTTCAAGTTTAATTTTGAAAAATTTAGGTGTAGATAGTAGTTACTTAATTAATGAAATCAATCGTCAATCTTCTAACACTAATTCTGCAAATTTGAATGGTAATTTTGATGCACTTAATGATGAAAGTGGTAAAAACCAATCACAAACTCCTAATTTGGATAAAGTAGCCGTTAACCTTAATCAACGTGCAAAGGCTGGCAGCATTGATCCGGTAATTGGACGTGATAAAGAGATTAAGCGCGTGATTCAAATCCTTTCTCGTCGCACTAAGAACAATCCAGTGCTAGTAGGTGAACCAGGTGTTGGTAAGACTGCAGTAGCTCAAGGGATTGCGAGTGCTATTGTTAAAGGAAATGTCCCTAAGGACTTAAGAAATAAACGTGTCATGTCATTAGATATGGGGAGTTTAATTGCCGGCACTAAGTATCGTGGTGAGTTTGAAAATCGTATGAAGAAGATTCTTAGTGAAGTACATGAAGATGGAAATGTAATTCTCTTTGTAGACGAGATGCATACTTTAATTGGTGCTGGTGGTGCCGAAGGTGCGATCGATGCTTCAAATATTTTAAAGCCACCTCTAGCTCGTGGTGATATTCAAATGATTGGTGCTACTACCTTTGATGAATATCAAAAATATATTGAAAAAGATCAAGCTTTAGCACGTCGTTTTCAACAAGTAAAAATTGGCGAGCCAAATCGTGAAGAGGCTCAAGCAATTCTTGAAGGACTTAAACCTAAATATGAGTCTTATCATAATGTAAC
Organism: Lactobacillus sp.; assembly: GCA_014803905.1. Taxonomy (GTDB): domain Bacteria; phylum Bacillota; class Bacilli; order Lactobacillales; family Lactobacillaceae; genus Lactobacillus. The sequence goes on from JAAVAW010000010.1 coordinate 51,798, forward strand.
TATTACTGATGAAGCTATTAAAGATGCTGTAGATTTATCAGTGAGATACATTTCTAATCGTTATTTACCTGATAAGGCAATTGACCTAGTGGATGAAGCTAGTGCGGCAGTCAAAATCAAAACTAGTGATAATCCAAATTCTGATTTGACTAAATTAGATGCCCAAATTCGTTCTACTATCCAAGAAAAAGAACAGGCTGCTGAAAATCAAAACTTTGTTCAAGCTGCAGAATTACAAAATGAAGAGGGCAAGCTACAACATCAGCGTGAGCAATTAACTTCAAAAATTGATCAAAAAAATGCAAAAAAAGCAATTGTTAATGCAGATGAGATTGCTCGCATTGTTTCAGATTGGACTGGTGTCCCAGTTACGCGCATGAAGAAGAGCGAGACAAAGCGTTTAGCCCACTTAGAAAGTTTGCTGCATGAACGTGTGATTGGCCAAGAAGCAGCTATTAGTGCAGTAAGTAAAGCAATTCGTCGGAGTCGGAGTGGAATTAAAGATGAAAACCGCCCGATTGGATCTTTCTTATTTTTAGGTCCAACTGGTGTTGGTAAAACAGAATTAGCTAAAGCGGTTGCTGATTCTGTGTTTGGTTCAGAACAAAATATTATTCGTGTCGATATGTCTGAATATATGGACCAAGTAGCTTCAAGTAAACTTATCGGATCTGCTCCTGGATATGTAGGTTATGAAGAAGGTGGACAATTAACGGAAGAAGTTCGTCGTAATCCATATTCAGTTGTTTTACTTGATGAAGTAGAAAAGGCTAATCCAGAAGTCTTTAATTTATTACTCCAAGTTTTGGATGAAGGATTTTTAACTGACTCTAAAGGTAGAAAAGTGGACTTTAGAAATACCATTATTATTATGACTTCTAATCTGGGTTCACGTTCTATTCAAGAAGATAAGACAGTTGGATTTGCAGCTGATCTTGCGGATCAAAATCGTATTAATAAAGAGAGAGTTCAAGCTGCTACTAGACAATTCTTTAGACCAGAATTCCTTAACAGAATTGATGAAACTGTTGTTTTCGATAGTTTGAATAAAGAAGAATTACGTCAAATTGTCAGCTTGATGACTAAGAAGCTAGAAAAACGCTTAGCTAAGCAGGAAATTAATTTGAAGATTTCGCCATCAGCGCTTGATGTATTGGCCAAAGATGGCTTTGATCCAGAAATGGGTGCACGGCCATTGAGAAGAACTATTCAAACTGAATTAGAAGATCCAATTGCTGAAAATGTAATTAGTGGTGATTTGNCTGCTGGTCAAACTATTAAAGTAGGNTCTCAAAAAGGAAAACTTAAATTTAAGATTGAAAATAATTCAGCTAAGTCATTAGTTAAGAGCTAATACAATAGCTTTGACAAAAAGTCAAGAATATAGTANAATTATCTCTGTTTAAAAGGCTGAAATTCAGGATTTCACTGATCTATTGTCCAGTGAGATGATAAAACAAAAACGACTTATCAAGTTGTTTTTGTTTTTTTGTACCCAAAAATAGGCTTTTTGCAAAATGTAACACAAATGTAATATTAAGCTCTTTTTATGCAAGAAAGGATGTTTGCTGTGTTAGGACATACTGTAAACTACGGTAGCCATCGTACTAGACGTAGCTTCTCACGCATCAAAGAAGTGTTGAAGCTTCCTAATTTAACCGATGTGCAAACGCAATCTTACAAGTGGTTTCTAGATGAAGGTATTCGAGAAATGTTTGATGACATTATGCCAATCTCAGACTTTTCTGGAAAACTTTCACTTGAGTTTGTAGATTACAAGCTTTTGAAACCTAAATATACTCTTGAAGAAGCACGTGATCATGATGCTAATTATGCTGCACCATTGCACGTAACTTTAAAATTAACTAACCATGAAACTGGTGAAATCAAGACCCAAGATGTTTTCTTTGGTGATTTCCCATTAATGACTGATTCAGGTACTTTCGTAATTAATGGTGCTGAAAGAGTTATTGTTTCTCAGTTAGTTCGTTCACCAGGTGTATATTACAATTCAGATTTTGATAAGAATGGTCGTGCAATCTACGGTGCAACTGTTATTCCTAACCGTGGTGCTTGGCTTGAATATGAAACTGATGCTAAGAATTTAGCNTATGTACGTATTGATAGAACTCGTAAATTACCTTTATCTATCTTAATCCGTGCTTTAGGTTTTGGTTCTGACAGTGAAATTCTTGATATGTTTGGTGATATTGATTCACTTAAGTTTACTTTAGATAAGGATTTACATAAGAATCCTGCTGATTCTAGAGTGGCAGAAGCATTAAAAGACATTTACGAAAGATTACGTCCAGGTGAACCTAAGACTACTGATTCATCTCGTTCACTTCTTTATGCACGTTTCTTTGATCCAAGAAGATATGATTTGGCTCCTGTTGGTCGTTACAAGATCAATAAGAAGTTATCTTTAAAGAACCGTTTATTAAAGCAAACTTTAGCTGAAACTTTGGCTGACCCAGATACTGGTGAAATTATTGCTAAAAAGGGTACTGTTGTTACTCACGAAGTAATGGAAAAATTAAGTCCATACTTAGATCGTGATGATTTCAAGATGGTAACTTATGAACCATCAGAGGAAGCCGTTGTTCCTGAACCAATTACTGTTCAAGAAATTAAGGTTTACTCAAAGACTGATCCTGAAAAAGAAGTTAAATTAATGTCAAACGGTCACATTGCTGCTGATGTTAAGCACTTAACNCCAGCTGATGTTTTGAGTTCAATTAACTACTTCTTTGACTTACAAGAAGGTATTGGAACTACTGATGATATCGACCACTTAGGTAACCGTCGTATTCGTCGTGTAGGTGAATTACTTCAAAACCAATTTAGAATTGGTTTAGCACGTATGGAACGTGTTGTTCGTGAAAGAATGTCAACTCAAGATATTGAAACTGTTACTCCACAACAATTAATCAATATCCGTCCAGTTGTAGCATCAGTTAAAGAATTCTTTGGTTCATCACAATTGTCACAATTCATGGACCAAAACAACCCATTAGGTGAGTTAACTCACAAACGTCGTATGTCAGCTTTAGGACCTGGTGGTTTGTCACGTGATCGTGCTGGATATGAAGTTCGTGATGTGCACTATACTCACTATGGACGTCTTTGTCCTATTGAAACACCTGAAGGTCCTAACATTGGTTTGATTAACTCTTTGGCAACTTATGCTGTAGTTAATAAGTATGGTTTCATCGAGACACCATACCGTCGTGTTTCATGGACTGACCATAAAGTTACAGATAAGATTGATTACTTAACTGCTGACGAAGAAGATAATTACATTATTGCCAGTGCAAACTCTCCAATTAATGAAGATGGTTCATTTAAGGATGATATTGTTTTAGCACGTCATAAGGAAGACAACGTCGAAGTTTCTCCAGATAAAGTTGACTACATGGACGTTATTCCAAAGCAAGTAGTTTCTGTAACTTCAGCATGTATCCCATTCCTTGAAAACGATGACTCTAACCGTGCTTTGATGGGTGCCAACCACCAACGTCAAGCTGTTCCTTTGATTAATCCACATGCACCACTTGTTGGTACTGGTATGGAATACCGTGCTGCTCATGATTCTGGGGATGCACTTTTAGCTAAAGCACCTGGTGTTGTTGAATATGTTGATGCTAACGAAATTAGAGTTAGACGTGAAGACAAAACTTTAGATACTTATACCCTTGAAAAATACCGTCGTTCAAACGCNACTAAGAACTACAACCAAACTCCAAATGTTAATAAGGGTGATAAGGTTGTAGCAGGTGAAGTTATTGCTGATGGTCCTGCAATGGATAAGGGTGAATTATCTGTTGGACAAAACCCAATTATTGCTTTTACTACTTGGGATATGTATAACTTCGAAGATGCCGTTATGATTTCAGAAAAATTAGTTAAAGATGATGTATACACATCTATTCACATCGAAGACTATGAATCTGAAGCTCGTGATACTAAATTAGGGCCTGAAGAAATTACGCGTGAAATTCCTAATGTTGGTGAAGATGCTCTTAAGGATCTTGACGAAGAAGGTATTGTCCGCGTAGGTGCTGAAGTTAAAGATGGTGACATTTTAGTTGGTAAGGTAACTCCTAAGGGTGTGACTGAATTATCAGCTGAAGAACGTTTACTTCACGCTATCTTTGGTGAAAAGGCTCGTGAAGTGCGTGATACTTCACTTCGTGTACCACATGGTGGTGGCGGTATCGTTCAAAATGTTCAAGTNTTTACTCGTGAAGCTGGCGATGAATTAGCTCCGGGTGTAAACAAGATGGTGCGTGTTTACATTGTTCAAAAACGTAAGATCCAAGTTGGTGANAAAGTTTCAGGTCGTCACGGAAACAAGGGTACTATTGCTTTAGTTTGTCCTGAAGAAGATATGCCATACTTACCAGATGGTCGTCCAGTTGATATTTGTTTGAATCCAATGGGTGTGCCTTCTCGTATGAATATTGGACAGGTTCTTGAATTACACTTAGGAATGGCTGCTAAACACTTAGGTATTCACGTAGCTACTCCAGTATTTGATGGTGCTACTGAAGATGACATGTGGGACTTAGTTCGTGAAGCTGGACTTGGTAAAGATGGTAAGACAGTTCTTTACGATGGTCGTACAGGTGAACCATTCCATAACAGAGTTTCTGTTGGNGTTATGTACTACTTGAAGTTAACTCACATGGTTGATGATAAGATCCACGCACGTTCAATTGGGCCTTACTCATTGGTTACTCAACAACCACTTGGTGGTAAAGCACAATTTGGTGGACAGCGTTTTGGTGAAATGGAAGTTTGGGCTCTTGAAGCTTACGGTGCTGCTTACACTTTACAAGAAATCTTAACTTACAAGTCTGATGATGTTGTAGGTCGTGTAAAGGCATACGAAGCAATTGTTAAGGGCGAAAAAATTCCAAAACCTGGTGTACCAGAATCATTTAGAGTTTTAGTAAAAGAACTCCAATCTCTTGGTTTAGACATCAATGTTTTAGACTTAGATCATAAAGAAGTTGATCTGCGTGATATGGATGATGATTCTAATGAACATCTTAATATCGATACATTGTCTAAGATGGCTGAACAACAAGAAAAGAAGAAGTTAGCCGAAGAAGCTGCCAANACTGAAGATAAGGCAAAATCAGTAGCTGATTCTTCATCTAATGACAAGCTTTCTAAGTAATTAACAGGAGGTTAAACTTTTGATTGACGTAAATAAGTTCGAAAGTATGCAAATTGGTTTGGCTTCTCCAAATAAGATCAGAAGTTGGTCTTATGGGGAAGTTAAGAAACCTGAAACTATTAACTACCGTACTTTGAAGCCAGAAAAAGATGGTCTATTTGATGAAAGAATTTTTGGACCAACTAAAGACTATGCCTGTGCTTGTGGTAAGTACAAAGGTGTTCGTTATCGTGGTATTGTTTGTGATCGTTGTGGTGTGGAAGTAACTTCTTCTAAAGTTAGAAGAGAAAGAATGGGCCACATTGAATTAGCTGCTCCAGTATCACACATTTGGTACTTCAAAGGTATTCCATCACGTATGGGATTAGTCTTAGATGTTTCACCACGTTCATTAGAAGAAGTAATTTATTTTGCTGCTTATATTGTGATTGATTCTGGTGATACTGATCTTGAAGATAAACAACTTTTAACTGAAGCTGAATACAGAGATTATAAGGCTAAGTATGGTAACCGTTTTGAAGCAAAAATGGGTGCTGAAGCTATCAAGGAACTCTTAGAAAGAGTTGATATTGATAAAGAAGTTGCCACTCTTAAAGAAGAATTAAAGAGTGCTACTGGTCAAAAGAGAACTAGAGCTATTAGACGTCTTGATATCTTAGATGCTTTNAAGACATCTGGTAATAAGCCAGAATGGATGATAATGGATTGTATTCCAGTTATTCCACCTGACTTACGTCCTATGGTTCAACTTGATGGTGGTCGTTTTGCTACTTCAGATTTGAACGATTTATACAGACGTGTAATTAATAGAAATAATCGTTTGAAGAGATTATTAGACTTAAATGCTCCTCGTATTATTGTTCAAAATGAAAAGAGAATGTTACAAGAAGCTGTTGATGCTTTAATTGACAATGGTCGTCGTGGGCGTCCAGTAGTAGGACCAGGTAATCGTCCACTTAAGTCACTTTCTCATATGTTAAAAGGTAAGCAAGGTCGTTTCCGTCAAAACTTACTTGGTAAGCGTGTTGACTATTCAGGCCGTTCGGTTATCGATGTTTCACCAAAATTGAAGTTCTATCAATGTGGTGTGCCACGTCCAATGGCTCTTGAATTATTCAAGCCATTTGTAATTAATGAATTAGTCAAGCGCGGTTTAGCATCAAATATTAAGAATGCTACTCGTAAAATTGACCGTGAAGATGACGATGTATGGGATGTCTTAGAAGACGTAATTAAAGAAAGACCAGTTCTTTTAAACCGTGCACCTACTCTTCACCGTTTAGGTATTCAAGCATTTGAACCAGTTCTTGTACCTGGTAAATCAATTAGACTTCACCCATTAGCATGTGAAGCTTACAATGCCGANTTTGATGGTGACCAGATGGCCATTCACGTTCCTTTATCTGATGAGGCTGTTGCAGAATCACGTCTTTTGATGCTTGCCGCTCACCATATTTTGGCTCCTAGAGATGGTAAACCTGTTGTTACTCCATCACAGGATATTGTTTTGGGTAACTTCTGGTTAACTCAAGCCGAACGTGGTCGTGAAGGTGAAGGAATGATTTTTGATTCACCACAAGAAGCAGCCATTGCTTATGCAAATGGTGATATCCACTATCATACTCGCATTGGTTTATCAGCTGATTCTATGCCTGAAAAGACTTGGCCAAAAGGTTATGAACATGGTATTTTTGTAACTACTTATGGAAAATTAGTCTTTAACCAAATCTTGCCAGAAGATTTCTTCTACATTAACGATCCAACGCAAGAAAACTTAACGCATCCACTTGATGAGAGATACTTCTTACAACCAGGTGAAGATATCCACGAAAAATTGGATAATATGAAGTTAGGTGATGCCTTTAAGAAAGGCTTCTTGTCAGACATTATTGCTCAAATTTACAAGATCTACAAAGTTCAAAGAACTTCAGATTTACTTGATGATATTAAGGAATTGGGATACACCGTATGTACTTATTCAGGATTAACTATTGGTGTTGAAGATATTCCTACTATTACTGATAAAGATGATATCGTAGCAGAAGCTCGTAAGAAGGTNGATGTTGTTTCTAAGCAATATCGTCGTGGTTTAATTACNGATGAAGAAAGACACGACCGTGTAATTAGTATTTGGAATAGTTGTAAAGATACTGTTCAAGCAGAAATTGCTGATATTCACGCTCCACGTAATCCAATTACAGTCATGGCTGATTCTGGAGCTCGTGGTAACATTTCAAACTTTACTCAGTTAGCTGGTATGCGTGGACTTATGGCCGCTCCTAACGGAGGAATGATGGAAATTCCTGTTACTTCAAACTTCCGTGAAGGTTTATCAGTGCTAGAAATGTTCATGTCAACTCACGGTGCTCGTAAAGGAATGACCGATACTGCTTTGAAGACTGCCAACTCAGGTTACTTAACTCGTCGTTTGGTTGATGTTGCACAAGACGTAATCATTCGTGAAGAAGATTGTGGTACTGATCGTGGTATTACAGTTAAAGCAATCACGGAAGGTGACGAAATGATCGAACCACTCTTTGATCGTTTAGTTGGTCGTTACACATTGAAGAGTGTAGTAAATCCTCAAACTGGTGAAGTTATTTGCCCTGCTGATGTAATGATGGATGAAGATATGGCTCACAAGATTGTTGATGCCGGTGTAACTGAAGTTACTATTCGTTCTGTCTTCACTTGTAACACGCCTCATGGTGTATGTAAGAAGTGTTATGGTATGAACCTTGCTACTGGTGAAGATGTTGAAGTTGGTGAAGCAGTAGGTACTGTTGCCGCTCAATCAATTGGTGAACCAGGTACCCAGCTTACTATGCGTAACTTCCACAACGGTGGGGTTGCCGGAGGTGCAGATATCACTCAAGGTCTTCCTCGTGTTCAAGAATTGTTTGAAGCTCGTAACCCTAAGGGACGTGCTACAATTTCTGAAGTTAGTGGTGAAGTTACTTCAATTGAAGAAGATCCAGCAGAGCACTCACGTCAAATTACTGTTCAAGGTCAAACTGATACTCGTACTTATGATGTTCCGTATACTGCTTCTGTTGCAGTTAGTGAAGGTGACCATGTTGAACGTGGTGATCGTTTAACTATCGGTTCTGTTGATCCTAAGGAATTGATTCGTGTCTGTGACTCATTGACTACTGAGAAGTACATCTTGAATGAAATTCAAAAGGCCTACAGAATGCAGGGTGTAGAAGTAGCCGATAAACATGCAGAAGTAATCACTCGTCAAATGTTACAAAAGGTTCGTATCCTTGACCCAGGTGAAACTGATCTCTTACCTGGTGAATTAATGGATATTGGTGACTTTAAGGAACGTAACAAGGAAGTTATCATTTCTGGTGGTATTCCAGCAACTGCTCAAAGCGTAATNCTTGGTATTACTAAGGCTGCTCTTGAAACTAATAGTTTCTTATCAGCTGCATCATTCCAAGAAACTACTCGTATCCTTACTGATGCTTCAATTAGAGGTAAGGAAGATCCACTTCTCGGACTTAAGGAAAATGTTATTATTGGTAAGATTATTCCTGCTGGTACTGGTATGGCAGTTTACCGTGAAATGGAACCAAAAGTAGATGTACCAGAAGAAAACTTAAAGGATACCGAAAAGAAAGATTCAGTATATTCAATTGCTGACATCGAAAAAGAATTAGCTGCTAAGAGTAACGATAAGCAAGACTAATTTCTTTAAGCTTAATACTTTGTGTTTAAAAAGACCGTTCTTGATGAGAACGGTCTTTTTTTGCTTATAAAAATGTAATAAATGAATATCCAAATAATAAAAAAGGTAGAAAAGGTATAGGTGAATTTTTAGGATAAAATAGGGCAAGAAATAAGAATATAAGGGATGCAAGTAGTAAAGTATGCAGGCCAAATACTTGACCTTTGTACAGAGAGATTAAAAGAAAAAAGAGAGTATCTCCTATGCCAAATTTTCCAGTTAAATTCATAAGTACCATTAGTAAAATAAGGAAAGCCAAAAGTAACCAATTAGAAATAGTATATTGATGAATAGCTGAATTAGGAGCAAAAAATGCAATTACAGTTGGTAAGGTAAGTAAGATTGTTTCAAATTCAAGATAATAATAATCAAAGATACTACAGATTAAAAAGAAGAAAAGGAACAGACCATTATAAAAACCAACATAATTAAATATAAAAGTAGTAGAAAAAAGTATTCCACTATATAGTTCAATAAAAAAGCTTATAAANGGGATNTTTTCCTGACAATGAGAACAGCGNCCACGTTTAAAGATAAAAGAAAAGAGAGGTATTTGATCAAATAAAGTTAACGGATAATCACATATATCACATTTAGAAAATTTAAAAATAAANGACTTGCAATAGTTGCGTTGAACAATAACTAAAGCATGAGAGCCAAGGATAGTTCCAATAAAAAAGTTAAAGAGTAAAAGCATAATAAAACCTCCATNTNTTATTATGAAANTTANAGGAAAATTTTTTAGTAATTGTTGACGCATAAAAATATTCGCGGTAAACTAACANTCGTGCATATAAATATGATATCCGNGAGGTCAAAAAGAAACTCCCGGATGTGTGAACAAAATTAGGAGGAAAAATTAATGCCAACTATTAACCAATTGGTTAGAAAAGGCCGTCACACAAAGACGACNAAATCAAAGTCACCAGCTTTGAACTATGCTTACAACAGCATGAAAAAAGAAATGAACTATAACCCAGCACCTCAAATGCGTGGTGTTGCGACTCGTGTAGGTACTATGACACCTAAGAAGCCTAACTCAGCTTTACGTAAGTACGCTCGTGTACGTCTTTCAAACATGATTGAAGTTACTGCTTACATCCCAGGTATTGGTCATAACTTACAAGAACACTCCGTTGTATTAATTCGTGGTGGTCGTGTAAAGGACCTTCCTGGTGTTCGTTACCACATTGTTCGTGGTGCTTTGGATACTGCAGGTGTAGATGGCAGAAAGCAATCTCGTTCTAAATACGGTGCAAAGAAGGACTAAGAGGAGGAATAACGAATGCCTAGAAAAGGTAAAGTTGCTAAAAGAGAAGTTTTAGCTGATCCAGTATATAACTCTAAGTTGGTTACTAAGTTAATCAACCACTTAATGATTGATGGTAAGAAGGCAAAGGCTTCATCAATTCTTTACGATTCATTTGATATTATNAAGGACAAGACTGGTAAAGATCCAGTTGAAGTTTTTGAAGAAGCTATGAATAANGTAATGCCAGTTTTGGAAGTTAAAGCTCGNCGTATTGGTGGTTCTAACTANCAAATCCCAGTAGAAGTTCGTCCTGAAAGAAGAACTACTCTTGGCTTAAGATGGATCGTATCATACGCTCGTTTACGTAATGAACATACTATGGACGAACGTCTTGCAAANGAAATTATGGATGCAGCAAATAANACTGGTTCTGCAGTTAAGAGACGTGAAGATGTCCACAAGATGGCAGAAGCTAACCGTGCATTTGCTCACTACCGCTTCTAATCGTTAGTTTACAAAAGGAGAAATTAATCTTATGGCTAACAAACGTGAATTCTCTTTAGANAAGACACGTAACATTGGTATCATGGCCCACATCGATGCTGGTAAAACTACAACTACTGAACGTATTTTGTACTATACTGGTAAGATCCACAANATTGGTGAAACTCACGAAGGTGATTCACAAATGGACTGGATGGATGAAGAAAAGGAACGTGGTATCACTATNACTTCAGCAGCTACTACTGCTCAATGGAAAGACTACCGTATCAACATCATTGATACCCCAGGACACGTTGACTTTACTATCGAAGTAGAACGTTCACTTCGTGTNTTAGATGGTGCNGTAGCTGTTCTTGATGCTCAAGCTGGTGTTGAACCACAAACTGAAAATGTTTGGCGTCAAGCTGAAACTTACGATGTTCCTCGTATTGTTTTCGTTAACAAGATGGATAAAATTGGTGCTGATTTTGATAAGTCAGTTAAGTCATTACATGAACGTTTAAACGCTAACGCTCATGCAGTGCAAATGCCTATTGGTTCTGCTGATACTTTTGAAGGTGTTATTGACTTAATCGACATGGTTGCCGATGTTTATGATGAAGACAAGATGGGAGCAGAATGGGAAACTATTCCAGTTCCTGATGAATACAAGGAAGAAGCAACTAAACGTCGTAATGAATTAATCGAAGCTGTTGCTGATGTTGATGATAACATCATGGACAAATACCTTGGTGGAGAAGAGATTTCTAATGAAGAACTAAAAGCAGCCATCCGTAAAGCTACTTTGAACTTAGAATTCTTCCCAGTATATGCTGGTTCAGCATTTAAGAACAAGGGTGTTCAAATGATGCTTGATGGTGTTGTAGATTACTTACCATCACCACTNGATGTTAAACCTTATGTTGCTCACGATCCTAAGACTGGTGACGAAGTTGAACTTATGGCTGATGACAACAAACCATTTGCTGCTTTAGCATTTAAGATTGCCAGTGACCCATTTGTTGGTCGTTTGACTTACATTCGTGTTTACACTGGTTCATTAATGTCTGGTTCATACGTATTAAACGCATCAAAGAATAACCGTGAACGTGTTGGTCGTTTGCTTCAAATGCACGCTAACTCAAGAAGTGAAATTCCTGAAGTCTTCTCAGGTGATATTGCTGGTGCGATCGGTTTGAAGAACACCACTACTGGTGATTCATTAACTGATCCAGATCACCCACTTATTTTGGAAAGTCTTCAAATTCCAGATCCAGTTATCCAAGTATCTATTGAACCTAAATCAAAGGCCGACCGTGATAAGATGGATGTTGCTTTACAAAAACTTACTGAAGAAGATCCAACTTTCCGTGCAGAAACTAACCCAGAAACTGGTCAAACTTTAGTTGCTGGTATGGGTGAATTACACCTTGATATCATGGTTGAACGTATGAAACGTGAATTTAACGTTGAAGCAACCATTGGTGAACCACAAGTTGCTTACCGTGAAACCTTTACTAAGCCTGCAAAGGCACAAGGTAAATTTGTTCGTCAATCTGGTGGTAAAGGTCAATATGGTGATGTTTGGGTTGAATTTACTCCAAACGAAGAAGGTAAAGGTTACGAATTCGAAGATGCTATCGTTGGTGGTGTTGTTCCTCGTGAATTTATTCCTTCAGTTGACCAAGGTTTACAAGAAGCTATGAAGAATGGTGTTCTTGCTGGATATCCATTAATTGATGTTAAGGCTAAACTTTATGATGGTAGTTACCACGAAGTCGATTCATCAGAAGCTGCCTTCAAGGTTGCTGCTTCACTTGCATTAAAGAATGCTGCAGGTAANGCTGGTGCTGTTGTTCTTGAACCTATTATGAAAGTTCAAGTAACTACTCCAGAAGAATACCTTGGTGATGTTATGGGTTCAATCACAGCTCGTCGTGGTACTATGGAAGGTATGGAAGATAGAGCTGGTGCTAAGATTATCAATGCCTTTGTCCCACTTTCAGAAATGTTTGGTTACGCAACAACTTTGCGTTCATCAACTCAAGGACGTGGTACTTTCACTATGGTATTTGATCACTACAGCCCAACTCCAAAGTCAATTCAAGAAGAAATTATTAAAAAACGTGGCGGAAACGCAGACGATTAAAATAATATTTAAAAAGAAGTAGGTAAATCCTACTTCTTTTTTTGTTAAAAATAAATTTATTGCCGAAACCCCTTGATAANNAAGGAAAGTAGAAGTACAATAATANACGTGCATTTTATGGGTGGAGTATGCCCAAAGCACATATTGTTTAAGCGTTGACGCAAAAGGTTGCGGCACACCAGGCTGCATTGCCACAGAGGTGAGTCGGTAATTTTTGCTGAGCTAGTCATCTTTTAAAGAAGACGAAGGAGGTTATTAGATGGCAAGTCAACAAATTCGTATTAGATTAAAATCTTACGAACATGGTATTCTCGATGAATCAGCTGCTAAAATTGTAGCTACTGCGCAAAGAACTGGTGCAGAAATTTCTGGTCCAGTTCCATTGCCTACTGAAAGAACTTTGTTCACTGTTTTACGTTCACCACACAAGAACAANGATTCACGTGAACAATTTGAAATTCGTACGCACAAGCGTTTNATNGACATTTTGAATCCAACACCNAAAACTGTTGATTCATTAATGAAGCTTGATTTACCAAGCGGCGTTGATATCGAGATTAAATTATAATTTTATAAACANATTATGGAGGTGTAATCATGACCAAAGGAATCTTAGGAAGAAAGGTCGGCATGACTCAAATCTTCACTGAAAATGGTGTTTTGGTTCCTGTAACTGTTGTTGAAGCAACCCCTAACGTAGTTTTACAAGTTAANACTAACGAATCAGATGGTTACGAAGCAATTCAAGTAGGTTACCAAGATANGCGTGAAGTATTGAGTAACAAGCCAGCCAAAGGTCATGCTGCAAAAGCAAAGACTTCACCTAAGCGCTTCATTCGAGAAATCCGCAATGTAGAGCTTAAGGATTATGAAGTCGGCTCAGAAATCACTGTGGACACATTTAGTGAAGGTGACGTTGTTGACGTAACTGGAACTACNAAGGGTCATGGTACTCAAGGTAACATTAAGCGTTGGGGCCAATCAAGAGGTCCTGAAACCCACGGTTCAAGATACCACAGAATCCCAGGTTCAATGGGTTCAATCATTAACCGTGTACCTAAGGGTAAGAAATTGCCTGGTCACATGGGTGGCAAGACAGTCACTGTTCAAAATTTAGTAATCGAAAAAGTTGTACCTGAAAAGAACGTTCTCTTAATTAAGGGTAATGTTCCAGGTGCTAAAAATTCATTAATTGAAGTTAAGTCTGCTGTAAAGGCAGCTAAATAGGAAGGAGGACTATAATGGCTAATTTGCAAGTTATCGATCAAAAAGGTAAATCTGCAGGTAATGTAGATTTAAACGAAGCAATCTTCGCTATTGAACCTAATGAAAGTGTTGTNTTTGATGCAATCATTAGACAAAGAGCAGGAAANCGTCAAGGTACTTCTGCTGTAAAGAATAGATCTGCTGTTCGNGGTGGTGGTAAGAAGCCTTGGAGACAAAAGGGTACTGGTCGTGCTCGTCAAGGTTCCATTAGAGCCCCACAATGGCGTGGTGGTGGTACTGTATTCGGTCCAACTCCTCGTTCATACAAGATGGANATGCCTCGTAAGGCTCGTCGTTTAGCTATGAAGTCAGTTCTTTCCCAAAAAGTTGCTGACAACGATTTNATTGTTCTTGATCAACTNACTTTANCAGCNCCTAAGACNAAAGATCTTAAGGCTATCTTAGATAATGCTAAAGTTGATGGTAAAGTTTTAATCGTTTCTGATGATAAGAATGTTCAATTATCTGGTAAGAATCTACCTAAGGTTAAGGTTGTTCCAGTTAACGGTTTAAACATTGTTGATGCAGTTGACTACGATAAACTTTTANTAACTCAAGACGCTATCAAGAGAATTGAGGAGGTTTTGGCATAATGGATGCACGTGATATNATNTTACGTCCNGTAGTTACTGAAAANTCCATGGATTTAATGGATAACAAGAAGTACACTTTTGATGTTCTTGTATCAGCTACCAAGACTCAAGTTCGTGATGCTATTGAAGAAATTTTTGACGTTAAAGTTAAAAAAGTAAACATCATGAATGTTCGTGGAAAAGAAAAGAGAGTCGGCCGTTANACTGGTAAGACTGCTCGTCGTAGAAAAGCAATCGTNACATTAACTGAAGATTCTAATGATATTAAGATCTTCAATAATGAAGAAGAATAAAGTAATAGGAGGTCAGTCAATTGGCAATTATTAAATATAAGCCAACCACAAACGGCAGACGTAATATGACTTCTTCTGACTTTAGTGAAATCACTAAGAGTAAGCCTGAAAAGACTTTACTTGAATCACAAAGTCATACTGCAGGTCGTAACTCATACGGTCATATTACTGTTAGACACCGTGGNGGTGGTCANAAACAAAANTACCGTATTATTGACTTCAAGCGTAATAAGGATGATGTAAAAGCAGTTGTAAAGGCAATCGAATANGATCCAAANAGAACTGCTAATATTGCACTTCTTCACTACACTGATGGTATTAAAGCTTACATNTTAGCTCCNAAGGGCTTAAAAGTNGGNGATATTGTTGAATCTGGNTCNNATGCAGATATTAANCCTGGTAANGCATTACCATTAGCAGATATTCCTGCAGGTACTGAAATTCACAACATTGAACTTAANCCTGGNAANGGTGGNCAATTAGTNAGAAGTGCNGGAACTGTTGCTCAAGTTCTTGGTCAAGATGGNAAATACACTTTAGTAAGATTACAAAGTGGTGAAGTTCGTCGTATTTTATCAACTTGCCGTGCAACNATTGGTTCAGTTGGTAATGAACAACACTCATTAATTCAACTTGGTAAAGCTGGTCGTAGTCGTTGGTTGGGCAAGCGTCCACAATCTCGTGGTTCTGTAATGAACCCTAACGATCACCCACATGGTGGTGGTGAAGGTAAGGCNCCAGTTGGTCGTCCACAACCTATGACTCCATGGGGTAAGAAGTCTCGTGGTATTAAGACTAGAAACTCTAAGGCAAGAAGCGAAAAACTTATTATTCGTCACCGTAAGGGTAAATAAAATAGTTAAACAAAAGGAGGTTTATTAATGAGCCGTAGTATTAAAAAAGGTCCNTTTGCTGATGCAAGCCTTTTAAAGAAAATCGAAGCCCAAGAAGATTCTGAAAAGAAACAAGTAATTAAAACCTGGTCTCGTCGTTCAACTATTTTCCCTTCATTNGTTGGTTTTACAATAGCTGTTTACGATGGTAGAAAACATGTGCCAGTTTACATTACTGAAGACATGGTTGGTCACAAGTTAGGTGAATTTGTACCAACTAGAACTTTCCATGGCCACAANGTTGCTGATAAGGCAACTACTACCAAATAGAGAGGAGAAACATATAAATGGCAGAACAAATTAATTCAGCAAAAGCTGAAGCNAGAACTGTTCGTATCGCTCCTAGAAAAGCCCGTTTGGTTGTTGACCTTATTCGTGGTAAGAGCGTGGCTGAAGCATTAGCTATTTTGGANTTCACTCCAAGAGCTGCTTCCCCAATCGTTGAAAAAGTTTTGAAGTCAGCAATTGCTAACGCAGAACATAACTACGATCTTGAAAGNGCAAATCTCTATGTNTCTGAAGCATACGTTAATGAAGGTGCTACTTTAAAGAGATTCCGTCCACGTGCTAAGGGTATGGCTTCTCCAATTAATAAGAGAACCAGCCATGTGGTCGTTGTAGTTTCTGAAATGAACGATTAAGGGAGGTAAATTTAATGGGTCAAAAGATCAACCCAAATGGTTTCCGTCTCGGAGTTAACCGTGATTGGGAAGCTAAGTGGTACGCTGATAAAGATTACGCTGATACTTTAAATGAAGATTTACGCATTAGAAAGTTTATCTCAGAAAAATTAGCTGATGCATCAGTATCAACTGTTGAAATTGAACGTGCCGCAAATAGAATTAATATTTCAATCCACACTGCTAANCCNGGTATGGTTATTGGTAAAGGTGGTAAAGAAGTTGAAGCTTTAAGAAAACAATTAAATGCTTTAACTAANAAGAACGTTCACATTAATATTGTTGAAATTAAAAAGCCTGANTTAGATGCAAAATTNGTTGGTGAAGGTATTGCTCGTCAATTAGAAGCCAGAATTGCTTTTAGACGTGCTACTCGTCAAGCAACTTCAAGATCTATGCGTTCAGGTGCTAAAGGTATTAAGGTTCAAACTGCAGGTCGTTTAAACGGTGCAGATATGGCCAGAAGAGAATGGCACACTGAAGGTAGTGTTCCACTTCATACCTTAAGAGCTGATATTGATTATGCATGGGTAGAAGCAAACACCACTTATGGACAAATTGGTGTTAAGGTTTGGATTAACCGTGGTGAAATTTTACCAGGTAAAAAGAACAAGCCAGCTTCTTCTAAGAAAGCGAAGGGAGGAAACTAATTGTGTTAGTACCTAAGCGTGTAAAACACCGTCGTGAATTCCGCGGTAAGATGCGTGGTGAAGCCAAGGGTGGTAAAACCATTGCATTTGGTGAATATGGTTTAGAAGCTGTTGAATCTCACTGGATTACCAACAGACAAATCGAAGCTGCTCGTATTGCAATGACNCGTTACATGAAGCGTGGCGGTAAGGTTTGGATTAGAATCTTCCCACAAAANTCNTACACTGCAAAAGGTGTTGGTGTNCGTATGGGTTCCGGTAAAGGTGCTCCAGCAGGTTGGGTAGCTGTTGTTAAGAGAGGCAAGATTATGTTTGAAATTGGTGGCGTTCCAGAAAACGTTGCTCGTGAAGCATTAAGACTTGCATCTAACAAGCTTCCAATTAAGACTAAGTTTGTTAAGAAGAGTTCGGAAGTAGGTGGCGAATCTAATGAAGGCTAAAGATATCAGAGCATTAACCACTGATCAAATGTTAGAAAAGGAAAAGCAATATAAAGAAGAATTATTTAACTTGCGTTTCCAACAAGCAACCGGTCAATTAGAAAACACCGCTCGCTTGAAGAAAGTCCGCAAAAATATTGCCAAAATTAAAACAATTCTTAGTGAAAAAGAATTGAGTAACGATTAGTAGTGGAAGGGAGAAATAAACTTGAGCGAAACTAACGAAAGAAACCGTCGTCACACATACCAAGGTCGCGTTGTTTCAGACAAGATGGACAAGACTATCACAGTTGTTGTTGATACTTACAAGAACCACCCTGTTTACAAGAAGCGTATTAAATATTCAAAGAAGTACTACGCTCACGATGAAAACAATGAAGCTAAAATTGGCGATACTGTTCGTATCATGGAAACCCGTCCATTATCACATGCGAAACGTTACCGTTTAACTGAAATTGTTAAGAAGTCAATTTAATTACGCGGATTTTATTGAGGGGAGGATATACTAGTGATCCAAAACGAAAGCCGTTTAAAGGTTGCTGATAACTCTGGTGCAAGAGAACTTCTAGTTATTAGAGTTTTAGGTGGTTCTAAACGTAGAACTGGTAATATTGGTGATATTGTAGTTGCTACTGTTAAACAAGCAACACCAGGTGGCGTTGTCAAAAAGGGTGACGTTGTNAANGCAGTTATTGTTAGAACAAAATCAGGTGCACGTCGTGAAGATGGCTCATACATTAAGTTTGACGAGAATGCAGCAGTTATTGTAAATGCTGACAAGAGTCCTCGTGGAACNCGTATCTTTGGGCCAGTAGCTCGTGAACTGCGTGAGAACGATTTTATGAAGATCGTTTCTCTTGCTCCTGAAGTATTNTAAAAGTTTAGGGAGGTGCACTGATGTTTGTTAAAACAGGTGACAAAGTAAAAGTTATCGCCGGCAAAGACAAAGGNAAGGAAGGCACTGTTCTTTCTGTAAANACTAAGAAAAATCGTGTCGTTGTAAAAGGTGTTAACACTATNAAGAAGCATGAAAANCCTTCACAAACTAACGCTAATGGTGGCGTAGTAGAAAAAGAAGGTTCAATNCACGCTTCAAANGTTAAAGTAATTGCAAAAGCAGAATATAAAAAAGAAGATAAGAAGTAGGAGGGGAGGATAACAAATGGCAAACTCATTAGCTGAAAAATATTCAAAAGAAATTGCTCCAGCATTAAGNGAAAAGTTCGATTACAANTCTGTAATGGAAATTCCTAAGATTGANAAGATTGTCTTAAANATGGGTGTNGGTGATGCTGTTTCAAATGCAAANAANCTTGATGAAGCAGTTGAAGAATTAACTCTTATCTCAGGTCAAAAGCCATTGATTACTAAGGCTAAGAAATCAATCGCTAACTTCCGTTTACGTGAAGGTATGTCTATTGGTGCTAAGGTAACTCTTAGAGGAGATAGAATGTACGACTTCTTAGATAAGTTAATTAATGTTTCTCTTCCTCGAGTACGTGACTTCCGCGGTGTAAGTTCAAGATCTTTTGATGGACGTGGAAACTANACTTTAGGTATTAAGGAACAATTAATTTTCCCAGAAATCGATTANGATAAGGTTAACCGCGTAAGAGGTTTGGACGTTGTTATTGTAACTACTGCCAATACTGATGAAGAAGCTCGTGAACTTCTTACAGATTTTGGTATGCCTTTTACTAAATANTTATTGGAGGACAATTAATGGCTAAAACATCACAAATCGTCAGAAATCATCGTCCTGCTAAGTNCTCATCNCGTGAATACACTCGCTGTGAAAGATGTGGNCGTCCACACTCTGTNTANCGCAAGTTNAANTTATGTCGTATTTGCTTNAAAGACTTAGCACACAAGGGTCAAATTCCTGGTCTTAAAAAGGCAAGTTGGTAATTAACGNTAAGGAGGCAAATAAATGGTCATGACAGATCCGATCGCAGACTACTTAACTAGAATCAGAAATGCTAATATGGCAAAACATGATTCAGTTGAAATTCCTGCATCATCAATGAAAAAAGCTCTTAGTGAAATCTTAAAACAAGAAGGTTTTATTCGTGATTACCAAGTTGAAGAAGATAATAAACAAGGTATNATCAANNTCTTCTTNAAATANGGACCAAANAATGAACGNGTAATTTCNGGCTTAAANCGTATTTCTAAACCTGGTTTAAGAAANTANGTAANTGCAGAAAACTTACCAAANGTTCTTAATGGTCTTGGNATTGCTATTNTTTCNACTTCAGCAGGTGTTATTACNGANAAAGAAGCTAGAGAAAAGAANGTTGGCGGCGAAGTTATCGCTTACGTTTGGTAATATTGAAGGAAAGGAGAACTATTAAATGAGCCGTATTGGTTTAAAAGTCATCNANGTTCCTGATAATGTTACTGTTACTAAAAATGGTAATGACATTACTGTAAAGGGACCNAANGGTGAACTTACTAGATATTTTGATCCACGTATTACCTTTAANCAAAAAGANGGTGAAATTCAATTCACTCGTTCANATGAANNTGATAANGCNTTACATGGNACTGAAAGAGCNAANCTTGCAGCTATGATTGAAGGNGTAGAAAAAGGCTANNTTAAGAAATTAACNTTAGTNGGTGTTGGNTACCGTGCNCAAGCACAAGGTAANAAATTAACNTTAAATGTNGGTTANTCACACCCAGTTGTTTTNGATGTNCCNGAAGGTATTACTGTNAANACCCCNTCNGCAACTGCTATTGAANTTGAAGGTATTTCNAAACAANNNGTNGGTCAATTTGCTGCTGAAATNCGCGATGTACGTCCACCAGAACCTTANAANGGTAAAGGTATTCGTTANGAAGATGAATATGTACGTCGTAAGGAAGGTAANACAGGTAANTAATAAATAGAAATTTTTGAGGTGAAATTGTGATTTCTAAACCAGATAAAAANAAGTTNCGCTTAAAGCGTCANAAACGTATTCGTGGTAAAATTTCTGGTACTGCTGAGCGCCCACGCTTNAGTATTTTCCGTTCTAACAAAAACATCTACGCTCAATTAATTGATGACGTAGAGGGTGTAACGCTTGCAAGTGCCTCATCAAATGATAAAGCTATTTCAGCAGAAGGTTCNAANATGGAACAAGCTGCTGAAGTTGGTAAGGCTTTAGCTGAAGCAGCTGCTAAGAAGAACATCAAGAGTGTTGTNTTTGACAGAAGTGGTTANTTATACCACGGAAGAGTNGAAGCTCTTGCTGATGCTGCTCGTGAAAACGGATTAGAATTCTAGGAAAGGAGAATTAACTAATGGCAAACCGCAACGATTCTCGTAGAGATTCTCGTAAAGATCGTAAAAAAGACGANATTGAAGACCAATTAGTNGCAATCAACCGTATTACNAAGGTTGTTAANGGTGGNCGTCGCATGAGATTTGCAGCTGTTGTTGTAGTNGGCGACAGAAAAGGTCATGTNGGTTTTGGTACTGGTAAAGCTCAAGAAGTTCCAGAAGCAATCCGCAAAGCTGTAGAAGCTGGTAAGAAGAATATGATNAAAGTTCCAACTGTTGGTACTACTATTCCTCACGAAGTTATNGGTCACTANGGNTCAGGTAACATTATGTTNAANCCTGCTGAAGCAGGTTCTGGAGTAGCTGCNGGTGGTGCAGTNCGTATTGTTATGGACTTAGCTGGTATTGCAGATGTNACTTCTAAGTCATTGGGTTCAAATACTCCAATTAATGTTATCCGTGCAACTATGGATGGTTTGAAGAAGTTAAAGACTCGCGAAGATGTTTTGAAGCTTCGTGAATCAGCAAAGAGCTTAGAAGATTAAGGAGATTATATAGATGAACTTAAAAGTTACCTTAATTAAAAGTGCCGCTCACCGTCTACCAAAACAAAGAACTATTGTTAAGAATCTTGGTCTTGGTAAGG
The DNA here is from genome assembly GCA_014803905.1 of Lactobacillus sp. Lineage (GTDB taxonomy): Bacteria > Bacillota > Bacilli > Lactobacillales > Lactobacillaceae > Lactobacillus. The sequence continues at coordinate 73,329 of JAAVAW010000010.1, forward strand.
TAAATAGCTCTGTTGTTCTTCCTGACAACGCTGCCACTCGTGGCGCTTTACTAAAAATTGCACACTTAATCTCAGTTGAAGAGGTAAAGGATTAATTATCTAAGGAGGTGCCCGTATTATGAAGCTTAATGAATTAAAACCAAATGAAGGCGCTCGTCGTAACAAAAAACGTGTTGGACGTGGTACTTCTAGTGGTTACGGTAAAACTGCTGGTCGTGGACAAAAGGGTCAATTGGCTCGTACTGGTGGTAAAACTCGTTTGGGCTTTGAAGGTGGTCAAATGCCATTATTCAGAAGAATGCCTAAACGTGGATTTAATAACGTAAACCGTAAAGAATATGCAATCATCAACTTAACTGATCTTAATAAGTTTGAAGATGGTAGTGAAGTCACTATTGATTCTTTGAAATCTGCAGGTCTCGTTAAGAAAGAACTTGATGGTGTTAAATTGTTAGCTAACGGTGAAGTTAAGGTTAAATTAACTGTTAAGGTTAATAAGGTTTCTGAAGCTGCTAAAAAAGCAGTTGAAGCTGCTGGTGGAACTGTTGAGGTGATCTAATGTTCACGACCTTGAAGAACGCCTTTAAGGATAAAGAAATTAGAAGTAAAATATTTTTCACATTATTTATCCTTTTGCTTTATCGCATAGGTGCTAATATAACAGTACCAGGTGTTAATGCGAAAGCTGTAACTCAGGTCGCTCAAACAGGGCTTGTTCCAATGTTGGATACAGTCAGTGGTGGTGGATTGGATACTTATTCAATCTTTTCTTTGGGGGTTTCTCCTTACATTACTGCTCAAATTGTGATTCAGTTACTACAGATGGACATTGTGCCAACTTTAGTTGAATGGGGAAAGCAAGGTGAGGTTGGTCGAAGAAAGACCAATCAAGTTACTAGATATCTTGCTTTAGTTGTAGCTTTTGTTCAAAGTATTGGGATTACGTTAGGATTTAATGTTTTGACGCAAATGGGATTGGTAAAAAATCAAACCCCTCAAACCTATGTTGAAATAGCTATTATTATGACCGCTGGAACAATGCTTTTAACGTGGTTAGGTGATGAAATTACTGATAAGGGTTTAGGAAATGGAGTATCTGTAATAATTTTTGCCGGAATTATTGCTCGATTACCAAATGGCTTATATCAGATTTTTAAAGAAAATATCATCAATTCTAATTCGAGTGATCGGTGGCAAGGTATTGTGTTCTTCATCGCGATCATTATCGCCATTTTGTTGGTAACACAGTTTGTTACCTGGTTTCAACAGGCCACTCTTCGGATACCAATTCAATATACACGAAGAGCAGCTGCAAGTGGCTCCGAAAGTTTCCTACCATTAAAGGTTAATGTATCTGGAGTTATTCCAGTTATCTTTGCTAGCTCCTTCATTATTACTCCAGCAACAATCTTAATGGCTTTTCAAAAGACGCATGGAGAAGAAGAATGGTTTAAGATTTGTAACCAAATCTTTAGTCTACAAACTACTCCAGGTTCACTTATATATACACTTTTAATTATTTTATTCACATTCTTNTANGCNTTTGTACAAGTNAANCCTGAAAAANTNTCNGANAANTTNCAAAAGCAAGGTGCNTATATTCCAAGTGTTTGGCCTGGNAAGGATACNCAACAATATGTTTCAAANATNTTGATNAGATTATCCACAGTTGGAGCTGTGTTCTTAGGTTTAGTTGCATTAATTCCACAACTTGCAACTAATATNTGGGGATTACCTAGTTCAATCGGACTAGGTGGTACCAGTTTGTTGATTGTAATTGGAGTTGTACTTGAATTAGGTCAACAAATTGATGGATTATTGATGAAACAAGAATATGTTGGTTTTATAAGATAGGAAAAAATATGATTAATTTAATTCTTTTAGGATTACCTGGTGCAGGAAAAGGTACTGCTTCAGAACGTATTGTGGATAAGTATCACTTAGCACACATTTCAACAGGNGATATGTTTAGAGAAGCNATGGCTAATGAAACACCTGTTGGTCTAGAAGCAAAAAGTTACATTGACAAAGGTAACTTAGTACCAGATGAAGTTACTGCAAAATTAGTAGAAGAAAGACTTCAACAACCTGATACTAAAAATGGTTATATTTTAGATGGTTTTCCAAGAACTACGGTTCAAGCNNANTTATTNGAANATATTACTAAGANACTTAATAAACCATTAACAAATGTAATNGCAATTGATGTNGATGAAGANGTTTTAATAAAACGTCTTTCTGCTAGATANATCTGTAAAAATTGNGGTGCTACTTATAANAAGATTTCAAATCCAACTAAGGTAGAAGGTAAATGTGATCGTTGTGGTGGAACAGAATTTTTCCAACGCGAAGATGACAAACCTGAAGTTGTTAAAAATCGTTTAGAAGTTAACAAAAAAATGAATNCTCCACTTCGTGATTTTTACGAAGAAAANGGACTTTTAGCTTCNGTTAATGGTGAACAATCACCAGAAAAAGTNTTTGAAGATATTGACAAAATTTTAAGTAAAGACTAGTACTAAGAATTGTAATTTTTATATTCCGTGTTATAATTCCTAAGTGTACATTTCTCATTGGAGGAAATATTTTGGCAAAAGATGATGTCATTGAAGTAGAGGGAAAAGTAATAGATACTTTACCCAATGCTATGTTTAAGGTTGAATTAGAGAACGGGGCTACAATCTTGGCTCACGTATCTGGTAAAATTAGAATGCATTATATTAGAATTTTACCTGGTGATAGAGTAACTGTGGAATTATCACCATATGATTTAACCAAAGGTAGGATTACTTATCGTTTTATTAAATAATTACGGAACGGAGGCAAACAATGAAAGTTAGACCATCAGTTAAACCAATGTGTGAACATTGTAGAATTATCAAGAGAAACGGTCGAGTTATGGTTATTTGCTCTGCAAATCCAAAACATAAACAACGTCAAGGTTAATTTTTATAAAAATAAATAGGAGGTGCAATTAATGGCACGTATTGCTGGTGTTGACTTGCCAAAAGACAAGCGAGTTGTTGTTGCTTTAACTTACATTTATGGTATTGGTGAACCAACTGCAAAGAAAATCTGTGAAGCAGCAGGTGTATCAGAAGATGTTCGTACAAACGACTTAACTCCAGAAGATCAAGAAAAGCTTCGTAGTGAAGTTGATAAATATCGTGTTGAAGGTGACTTACGTCGTGAAGTTAACTTNAACATTAAGCGTTTAGTNGAAATTGGTTCTTACCGTGGTATGCGTCACCGTCGTGGCNTACCAGTTCGTGGTCAAAATACCAAGAATAACGCAAGAACTCGTAAAGGTTCAAAAAAGTAATATAGGAGGTTAAGTTAATGGCTGCAAAGAAAACAGCACGTAAACGCCGTGTAAAGAAGCATGTCGAAAACGGTGTTGCTCACATTCATTCTACGTTTAATAACACATTAGTTATGATTACTGATGTACAAGGTAACGCAGTTGCATGGTCTTCAGCTGGTGCTTTAGGTTTTAAAGGTAGTCGTAAGTCTACACCATTTGCTGCACAAATGGCAGCAGAAGCAGCAGCAAAATCTGCAATGGATCAAGGCATGAAGCACGTAGAAGTTTCAGTTAAAGGACCAGGTGCTGGTCGTGAAGCTGCTATTAGAGCACTTCAAGCTGCNGGACTTGAAATCACTGCTATTCGTGACGTTACTCCAGTTCCGCACAACGGTTCCAGACCACCAAAACGTCGTCGTGTTTAGTTTATTCCTGCGTGCAGGATTTTACGTTTTGAAAGGGGCCCATTAAAGTAATGATTGAATTTCAAAAACCAAATATTACCGTAGTAGATCAGGAAGAATCTTACGGTAAGATTGTTGTCGAACCATTGGAACGCGGNTTTGGGACTACTTTAGGTAACTCACTCCGTCGAGTATTATTAACTTCTATTCCAGGAACAGCACTTTCTTACATTCNAATCGATGGNGTATTACATGAATTTTCTACNGTACCTGGCGTAAAAGAAGACGTCACTAAGATTATTCTTAATTTGAAGAAACTAGANTTAAAGTCACTCTCAGATGAAAAGAANATGGCAGAAATNGATGTAACAGGCCCAGCTGTTGTTACAGCTGCAGATTTGAAAGTGGATTCTGATGTTGAAGTCTTAAATCCTGANCAATATATTTGTACAATTGCTGAAGGTGGCCANTTNCGCATGGATATTGCCATTAAAAATGGTCGCGGATATGTTCCAGCNAGTGAAAATAAAGCTGAAGAAGATNTNACAATTGGNGATATTCCTGTAGATTCACTCTTTTCACCAATTANAAAAGTAAACTATCAAGTTGAAAATACTCGTGTTGGTAAAAGAGANGACTATGACAAATTAACTTTGGAAATTTGGACTAATAGTTCAATCACACCAAATGATGCCCTTAGTTTTGCTTCAAAAATTTTACAAGAACACTTTAAGGTATTTATGTCAACTGATATGGATGCCCAACTTGAAGATGTTATGGTTGAAAAAGAAGACAATAAGAATGAAAAGAAACTTGAGATGACTATCGAGGAGTTAGATCTTTCTGTTCGTTCATATAACTGTCTTAAGAGAGCAGGTATTAATACTGTTCAAGAATTAACCGATAAAACTGAAGCTGACATGATGCGTGTTAGAAACTTAGGACGTAAATCATTGGAAGAAGTAAAGAATAAACTTAACGATCTTGGTCTTTCACTTCGTCAAGAAGATTAAGTTAGTAATTAAGGAGGGAAATCCATGGCTTACCGTAAATTAGGTCGTGACAGTGCTCACAGAAAAGCAATGCTTAGAGAGTTAACTACTCAATTAATTATGAACGAACGCATTGTTACTACTGAAACTCGTGCTAAAGAAGTGCGTAAAACCGCTGAAAAAATGATTACCTTAGGTAAACGCGGCGATTTAAACGCAAGAAGAAAAGCAGCAACTTTTGTTCGTAATGAAATTGCTGATATTCATGAAGAAGACGATGCAGTAGTAGTTAAATCAGCTTTACAAAAGTTGTTTAGTGATATTGCACCTCGTTACAAAGACCGTAATGGTGGATACACTAGAATGTATAAATTAGCNAACCCACGTAAGGGTGANGCTGCACCAATGGTTATTATTGAATTAGTTTAATTATTTAAACTAAGAAAATATAATANTTTTTATAAATCTTTCACGAAAGCGAGAATAAGTGCGATGATGGTGGCATATGCCTAGTCTAGCTTAGATGTTNAATCATCCCTCTTCGTGGATGATTTTTTTTTGCTCTTTTTTTCTGAGAGGTCTGGTACAATTATCTTATAATAAATAAGTGGAAGTGAGATTATGACCGAGGAAATAATTAAGGTTAAAAATGTAAGTTTTACTTATCCAGATTCTCAATCTGCTGCATTAAGTAATATATCTTTTTCTGTAAAAAAGGGTGAGTGGATTTCAATTGTAGGTCATAATGGATCTGGTAAATCNACTCTCTCAAAACTGTTAAATGGGCTNCTAGAGGCNGATNATCCAGCCAATAGTTCTATTTATATTGATAATTTANGATTAAATGAGGCCAATGTATGGAAAATTAGGGATAGAGTNGGTATAGTTTTTCAAAATCCTGATAATCAATTTGTGGGTGCAACTGTAGAAGATGATGTGGCATTTGGACTAGAAAATCGAAATGTTAGTCGTAAAGAAATGTTACAGATTATTCCCCATGTATTAGAACAAGTTAATATGTTGGCCTATAAAACTAAAGAACCCCAAAACTTATCAGGAGGCCAAAAACAACGAGTAGCTATTGCGGGAATCTTAGCAATTAATCCACAAATTATAATTTTNGATGAGGCAACAAGTATGCTAGATCCTGAAGGAAGAAAAGAAATTTTAAGTATTATAAAAACTTTGCAAAGAAATAAAAAGATAACTGTTTTATCNATTACTCATAATATCGATGAAATANTACACTCAGATAAAGTTTTAGTTCTTAATAAAGGAGTTCTTTTAAAAAATACTGTGCCCATGAATGTTTTTTCTGATAAGGAATTAATTAAAAAGTCNGGGTTAGAGATTCCATTTTCTTATAAATTAATTAATGAATTAAAAAAAGAAGGATTGANTATTCCNNCAGATATTAGAAATAAAGAAAGGCTGTTAGATTATTTATGTCGATTAAACTTGACCATGTAAATTATATTTATAANTTAAATACTCCAATTGAACATAAAGCATTGTCTGACATAAATTTANATATAAAGGATAATATAATTACAGCTATTGTAGGTCACACAGGAAGTGGAAAATCAACATTACTTCAACTTTTTGATGGATTATTAAAGCCNACTTCTGGACAGGTAATAGTAGATAAATTTAAGTTAACAGCAACTACCAAAAACAAAGGGTTAAAACCNTTAAGAAAAGANGTAGGGATTGTTTTCCAATTGCCGGAAANTCAATTATTTGCAGAAACTGTACTAAAGGATGTAATGTTTGGNCCTCAAAATTTTGGNTATTCTGAAGAAGAGGCNGAACAAAAAGCAAAAAANTGGNTGAAAAGAGTAGGNATTGCGGAAGAACTTTTTGANAAATCTCCTTTTGATTTGTCAGGNGGGCAGATGCGAAGAGTAGCAATTGCAGGTGTTTTGGCGTATGAGCCAAAGATGCTTTGTCTAGATGAACCAGCAGCGGGATTAGATCCTGCGGGGAAAGAAGAAATTTTGAATATTTTTAAGGCATATCAAGAGGAAGGACACGGTATTATTATAGTCAGTCACGATATGAATGATGTAGCTAATTTTGCTGATGAAATGATTGTAATGGATAATGGTAAAGTAGCTAGACAGGATAAAGTAAAGAATATCTTTTCAAATGCTAATTGGTTAAGGAAACACCATTTAGATGAACCAGAAACGATTTCATTTGCTCTTGCTTTAAGGCAAAGGGGCATAGAGTTAGATGATAATACACCTCTAACNGTGCCGGAACTGGCTAAGGAAATAGTTAAGAGAGTGAAAAAATGAGTAAAATAATCATTGGAAGATATATCCCGGGAAATTCAATTATCTATAAAATGGATCCTCGAGGAAAAATTCTTACTTCTTTTCTATTTATTGTAATAATTTTTTTAGCTAATAATTGGCTTACTTATGTGATTTTAACTTTGTTTACTTTAGCTGCAGTAGTTGCAACTGGATTAAAGGCTAAAACATTTTGGGATGGGGTAAAGCCTTTTGTATGGATAATATTTTTTACTGCTATTCTTCAACTGTTATTTTCACAAGGAGGAAAAGTATATTGGCATTTGGGAATTTTATCTATTAGTCAATATGGAGTTACTAGTGCAATTTATATTTTTGTGAGATTTGTAATGATAATTCTCATTTCTACAGTACTGACGGTAACAACTACTTCGTTGCAAATTGCAGATGGATTAGAATGGATTTTGACTCCTCTAAAGTATTTAAAAGTTCCAGTCGCTGAAATTGCATTAGTTTTATCTATAGCGCTACGATTTGTACCTACGTTATTAGATGAGGCAGTAAAAATAACTAATGCGCAAAGAGCACGTGGAGCTGATTTTAACAGTGGTAGCTTAATGCAACGCGCAAAATCAATTATTCCAATTATTATCCCACTTTTTACTAATTCTTTAACCGTCGCGCTTGATTTGGCAACTGCGATGGAGTCAAGAGGTTACCAAGAAAATGGTATAAGAAGCCGTTACAGAGTCTTAAAATGGAATAAGTATGATTGGGTTAATTTAAGTTATTTTGTGCTCTTAACACTTTTATTAATGATATTTAGGACAAAATAAAGTATGACAAGATATAAAATGATAATGGCATATGACGGTCACTTATTTCATGGTTTTCAAAAGCAGCCTAATCAAAGGACAGTTCAGGGAACGATAGAAGAAGCTCTCGAAAAAATGACTAAAGGGAAGCGTGTTGTTGTACACGGGTCAGGGAGAACAGATGCAGGAGTACATGCCAAAGGTCAGGTAATTCACTTTGATTATCCCGATAAAGCTGGTAAGGTAATACCCGCTAAAAATATGATGTTAGCCCTCAATTCCCAAATGCCTACAGATATAGTCTTTTTTGAAAGTGAAATAGTAGATAAAAATTTTCATGTTCAATATTCAACAAAAGGAAAATGGTATCGTTATATAGTTGATCAACACCATTTTACTGATCCATTTAATCGTTTTTATACGGGGCATTATCCTTATTCAGTGAATATTGAGTTAATGCGTGAAGCAAGTAAAGATTTGCTCGGTTATCACGATTTTTCAAGTTTTGCTGCAAGTGGTGGTCAAATTGTAGATAAAAGAAGAACTATTTATTATGTTAATATTGAACAGGATCTGACAAGAAAAGAAATTATTATTGATTTTATCGGTAGCGGTTTTTTGTATAATATGGTGCGCATTATGGTTGCAGCACTTTTAGAAATTGGCAATGGGAAGAGATCAGTACATGATTTAAAACGTGTAATTGAAGCAAAAGATCGTCAAGAAGTTAGGGGAACGGCTCCTGCGAGCGGGCTTTATCTTTATCATGTATTTTATGAAGAAGTTCCAGAAAAATATCGTTTAGACCATAAAACATATTGACATTTTCCTTAAAGGGACGTAAATTAATATATGTATGTTTGTCCACGATAGGCCCCGGAAACTTATTGTATGTCAAACACAAGAAAACGGAGGAATTCAAATTGCGTACTACCCCATTAGCAAAAACTAGTGATATTAATCGTAAGTGGTATGTTATCGATGCAACTGATATTTCACTTGGTCGATTATCTGCTGCTGTAGCATCAATTTTAAGAGGTAAGAATAANCCTCAATACACACCAAATGTTGATACTGGTGACAACGTTATCGTTATTAACGCTGGTAAGTTNAAATTGACTGGTAAAAAAGCAACTGATAAGATTTACTACCACCACTCAGANTACCGTGGNGGTTTAAAGGCTACTCCNGCNGGTGAATTATTAGCNAANAANCCNGTAAGATTAGTTGAAATGTCTGTTAAAGGCATGTTACCAAAGAATACCCTTGGTCACCAACAATTTATGAAGTTACATGTTTACGCTGGTGAAGACCACGAACATGCAGCACAAAAGCCTGAAAAGTTAGACATTAACAAATAATTAATCTAGGAGGTTTTATATAAATGGCACAACAAGCAGCTTATGCTGGAACTGGTCGCCGCAAGGATTCTGTTGCGCGCGTACGCTTAGTACCAGGTAATGGTAAAATTACTGTAAACAAAAAAGATATTAACGACTACATTCCTTTCCCAATTTTAGTTAAGGATTTGAAGCAACCATTAGACATTACCGAAACTGAAGGTCAATACGACATTTTAGTTAACGTTAATGGTGGTGGTTACTCTGGTCAAGCTGGTGCAATCCGTCTTGGTATTGCACGTGCACTTTTAGAAGTTGACCCAGATTTCCGTGCTCCTTTAAAGAAGGCCGGTATGTTAACTCGTGACCCAAGAATGAAGGAAAGAAAGAAGCCAGGTTTGAAGAAAGCCCGCAAAGCTTCACAATTCTCAAAACGTTAATATTTATTATCGTTTCAATATTTCAAAAAGAACTCGGCTTATGCTGGGTTCTTTTTTGTATCGTTAAAAAGTATGTTGAATTATGAAGGTATTGACATATTAACAAAGTAAGAGAGAATTTTGATAAATATAATATATAATGTTAATTTAAGATGTAAATATAATGATTTGAACTAAGGATGGAATAATTGGAAAAAGGAAACAGTTTAAAAGAACTAAAAGAAAAATTATATAGTGGATATTTTGTAGGGCTTATATTTTTGATTGGAGTAATTTTACGCAATTATGTTCCATGGAGTTGGCTAAGAATTTTATTTATTTTTGGACTCATTACTATATTATTTGAATTAATACCTTTGCAATATAAGTATTTTAAAATTAAAAAANTGAGATTAAATACGACTAAATAAGAGAAACTNAGCTTATGCTGGGTTCTTTTTTATAACATCTATAGCAATTAATATCATTAACTTTTCATCTAGGGTATAATTGATATGCACGTTTGAAGAGGTGAAAAGAATGAAATATTTAATTACTGGAGCGACTGGTAATTTAGGACGCAGAGTAACTGAATGGTTAGTAACATTTNCAGCGCCTAAAAATATTAAAGCTGGTGTGCATAATCCGGCTCATGGAAAATTTTTAGATAAATTATCTGTGGAAAAAGTAAAATTAGATTATCAACAAGAAAACACTTTAAGGGATGCTTTTAAAGGAATTGATTTGATTATCTATATTCCAAGTAAGACTTATAAATTAAATGACCGCATTGCTGAATTTGAAAATGTTTTNGCGGCTACTAAAGAAAATAAGGCTTCTCTTATTTTTATCAGCTTCTTTGCAGATCAAGAAAATAACCCGTTTACTATGTCACCATTTTACGCTTATGTACCACGTCGTCTTGCTGGTTCAGGGGTGAAATATACAATCGTCAAAAACACTTTATATGCCGATCCATTAGTACCATACTTACCTGAATTAATTGAACGCCATCACATCATTTATCCTGTTGGTGCTCAACCACTATCTTTTATCACTCAAAATGATAGTGCGCATGCAATTGCAAAATTGGCTGTTGAACCAGAATTACGTGATAAAGGNCAAAGTTATCTATTAAGTATGGAANATAATTTTAATATGGTGGAATTAAGCTATATTATGCAAAATGTAACCGAAAAAGATATTACTTATCAACCAGTTACTTTAAAAGAATTTGCTCATATTTATGCTGCAGAAGGCGATGGTTCAGAGCTAGCTTCAATGTATGCTGGAGGAGCAATGGGCCTCTTAAAAGNTACTTCTAATGATTTTCANCGTATTACTGGTCGTGAACCTGAAGATATGGAACATTTTTTGCGTAATGGATACCAAATATCGAAATTAAGTTCATTTGAAAATGAACAACTTTAAAAAGGAGTTAGTCTATTGAGCTAACTCCTTTTTTCTTACAAACTATTTTGAATATTTTGGGCAAGATAATCATACAACATCGCTTTTTCTAATTGATCTGGATTGATACNTAATGCACGTGCAATTGCATAACCATAAGCCCAAGCAGTTGCAGGTCCTCGACTAGTTATAATTTTGTGGCTATCATCAGTAACAGTAATATTTTCACTGAATTTTGCACTTGGACANTCTGCTTGAATTTGCTTTTGAAAACCTGGATAACAGGTATAATTAGTATCTTTTAAAATACCGTAACGACCAAAAGCAATTGGCGCAGCACACATTGCTGCATCCCATTTACCTTCTTGATTACGCTTGACCATAATATCNTTCAACTTTTCACTGTCGCGTAANTTTTCTGCACCTACACTACCACCTGGAAAAGCAACTAAATCGTAATCAAGTAAAGAATCATCCACAACTTTATCACAAGTGATTTTAATTTGATGGGCTCCCATAATATCTCTTTTATCAAGTCCAACCATATCACAATCAACATCTAAACGACGAATTACATCTACGACACTAAGGCCCTCAACTTCTTCACAGCCATCTGCAAAGACTACAGCAACTTTAGTCATAATTAAACTTCCCTTCGTATTTTTAATTACCATGTTTCTATTCTAACGCAATGAATTAATTAACATAAAAAAGACTATCAGCAAACTTTTTCATATGTAAAGTAGGATGTGGTGTAATGGGAACTTTACGTCCGGTACTTATCCACATTGAATCCACCTTTTCATCATTTGCTTTTTGAATCTCATCGTTTAAATTAGTGCCAATGACTAAGGTTTCTTCAGTATCCCACTGGTTTTGTTTGATGATATCGGTAAATTTATCAGGTGAAACAGCTGAAAATTTTGGTAAATTAAGGGCTAGGTTAGTATTTTCAAGCCTAGCACTAATTACTTCTTTAGGTAAAAAACTATAGATAATCATCTTGGTAACTGAGGATAAGTTAGTTAAATCCGTTTGAATATTTTTAGTTAAACGTGTTTGGTGGATAAGTTGTTGATAAAGGATAGCAGTACTATCAGTTAGTTCTATTTCTGGTAATAAGGCTGTTAGAAGAAGCTCATATCTTTTTGTTCTTTTTTCGTTTACATAGCGATCAAAGAGTTGATTAAAAAGTTCTTTTTTTTCATTAAAATTACTTATTCCAAATTTCTTTAAGGTATTTTTTATTGCAGCTCGTTCAGTAATTTTTTCATTAAAGATTATTCCTTCAGGAATCAGAATGATATTTTTATAGGGCATAATTAACCTCCAAATAAATTTTCTCATAAAATTAAAAAAATAGCGTAATTAGTACTGGATCAACTTTATAAAAAATATTGAAAATATAACCTATTTTGATATTATTTATCTAATTGCAATTAAAAAATTGAAAGGAGAAATATTGTGGCAACTGAAGTTTATTTAGTAAGACATGGGGAAACTATGTTTAATCAGTTAAATAAGGTACAGGGTTGGTCAGACTCTCCTTTATCTGTAAAAGGGATAAATGATTTAAAAGTAACAGCGAGAAATTTATCTCAAGTTCACTTTGATAAAATGTATAGTTCGGATTTAAAGCGAGCTATTGATACAGCGCATTTAATTCAAGATACTAATGAGGTTTCTGTTCCTAGTAAAATGAAAAAATTACCTGCTTTTCGTGAGGTATTCTTTGGTTCATTTGAAGGGGATGATATCGATGAAACTTGGGAAAAAGTGGCAGTTGCTGGTGGAATGAAGCCAGAGCGAAACGTAGATAAAATTGTTGAAACTTTAGGCTTTGAAAAATTTAGAGATACGACTAAAAAGGCAGATCCGCGTCATTTGGCCGAAGACAGTAAAGAGTTATATGAAAGAATGAATCAGGCTGTCGAACAGTTAGCTGTAGAGACTAAAGACTTAGGCCGCGTATTAATCGTTTCGCATGGAGATTTTATTAAAAGTCTAGGTTTACATTATTGGGATAAAGCAAAAAATAAAGATATCATTCCCTTTCCAGAAAATGGTAGTGTATCTCGCGCTATCGTTCATGATAATGGAAAATTTGAAATAGTTGACTATAACGTTAAAAGTAGTGAATTAAATAATTTATAAGATGTCTTTGCAGGAAGCAAAGATATTTTTCTTTGTGACTATGGTAAACTACTAGTGGAAAGGGAGCTGACCGATGCAAGATAAAACATCAGTTAAATTTATCTGGGTAATGATTTTAAATTTAGTAATAACAATTGCCGAATTTTTAGGTGGTATTTTTTCAGGATCACTGGCCTTATTATCTGATGCCTTGCATAATTTAGGAGATACTGGGGCGATTGTTTTATCTTTTTTTGCTCATTTAATTAGCAAAAAGAGTAAGGATCGAATAAAAACTTTTGGTTATGAGCGAGCTGAAACTTTGGCTGCTTTTACTAATGGCGTTATTTTGGTAGTTATTTCCTTCTTTTTAATTATTGAAGCAATTGAGCGCTTTTTAAAACCTGAACCAATAAAAGGAAATATTATGTTGATAGTGGCCATAATAGGGTTAATTGCAAACCTAATTTCTATGGCAGCTATGCATAGCGATTCGAAACATAATTTAAATGTAAAGTCTACCTTTATTCATATGTTATCGGATGCGTTGTCTAGTATTGTCGTAGTAATTGGAGCAATTTTTATTAAGATTTGGCATTGGGAGTGGCTAGATCCTACTTTAACTATTTTAGTTTCGATTTTTATCTTGTATGAAGCCTTTAAAATAATAAAAAATGCAGCCGATGTTTTAATGGAATCTAATCCAAGTATTGATTTAGATGAAGTAAAGGAAATTATGCTGACAGTTCCTGAAATTACCAATGTTCACCATGTCCATTTATGGAAATATTCTGATGAATTAACTATGTTAGATGCTCATGTAAATGTACGGTCAAATTTAGAAACAGCCGAGCTAGAGCAAATCTATAATAAAATAGAAAAAAAGTTAAGTTCTTTGGGCATTAATCATATTACTCTACAACCAGAGTGTACCCGTGGACTAAAGGAAGATATGATTGATAATAATAAAAATGATTAATCAACCTAGTTTTACCAGAGAAGGATTTTAAATAATGAAAATAAGCTTTTGGACAGCTCTTATTGTGCTACTTGTTGGTTTATGGGATATTCAATTGGCTGTTAAACGATGGCCCAAAAAAGATCAAGAAGAAAAAGATGGCTCTCCTACTCAAGGTCATCTAGCATTTTTAGTTTTGGGAATAATCTTTGTAATTACAGGCATTGTATTATTCTTTATCAAATAGGAAAGTAAAGGGTACGAAGATGAATATGTGGACCTCAATTATTTTGATTATTGTTGGTTTATATGATTTGGCAATTGTTTTTAATCGACGACAACAATTGAGTAGTAATTATGTAAAAAATTCTAAAACTTTGAAACGTCAACGATTGAATTTAATTGGATTTTTAGTTGTTGGAGTAATTTTACTTTTTGCCGGAATTATAATGTTGTTTGTACGTAAGTAGGTGAAACTAATGGCAAAACTAGTATTAATTCGCCACGGTGAAAGTACTGCCAATCGCGATAATATTTATACCGGTTGGAGTGATGTACCTTTAAGCCCTAAAGGAGTTGAACAGGCGAAAGTAGCTGGTTTAAAAGTCGCTCAAATCCCTGATTTTGTTCCGACGCATATTCATACATCAGTCTTATCTCGTGCAATTATGACTGCTTATATAGTAGCGGATATATGCGGTTTTTTATACTTGCCAATTACTAAGACCTGGCGCTTAAATGAACGTCACTATGGGGCTCTTAGAGGGATGAACAAGGATGTATCGCGTAAAGTATATGGTAAAGAACAAGTTCTTGAATGGCGACGCGGATTTGATAGCATTCCGCCATTGTTGGATGAACCAGTACAAGATCGTAGATATAAAAAGTATGACATGAAATTGATGCCACGTGGAGAAAGCTTACATCAAACTCAACAGCGTTTAATGCCATATTTTGTAGAAAAAATTGCCCCGGAGTTATTAAAGGGACATGATCAATTGGTTGTAGCGCATGGTTCTAGTTTACGGGCGTTAATTAAAAAAATGGAAAACATTTCTAATAAAGATATTGTGAAATTAGAAGTACCAAATGCACAACCAATTGTTTATAACTTTGACAAGAATTTAAAGATTACTAATAAAGAAATTTTGGGATAAAGAATGGATGTTAAATTCATTCTTTTTATTTTAAAGAAAAGATAGGGCGTATTTTTTATGACGTATTTATGGTAGAATTTTTACGTATATATATGAATAAGTTTTTTAGTTTGGAGAAATAAATGCGTAAAATTTTCTTACTTAGAGGTGCTCCAGGCTGTGGTAAATCATCATTTATTGCTCGCCACCACCTACAACCTTACGCTATTTCCCGTGACTCAATCCGTCTCTTGTTAGCCGACTTAACGGTTTACTATGATAAAAAAGATGATACTTTGCATGATGTTGTTCCACGCTATGTAACTGATCAGACAGAACAAATGGTGGATCACTTAGTAGAACATAAAATGAAACATGGTGAAACTGTTATTGTGGATGGTACACACATTACACCTGATAAGATTGAGCACTTTAAGCCATGGGTTGATAAATATCGTTATGAGTTATTTGTTGTTGATTTAATGCAAAATGCAAGTCTAGATGGGTTACTCAAGCGTAATCAAACTCGCATGCATTACGATTGGGTAAAACCAGAAGTGGTTAAAGGGATGTTTGAAAAGTATAAAAAAGATCCCGAAGTACCTGATTGGGCTTATAGAATTTTACCTAACGAAATGGATCATGCATTAAGTCAACGAGAAAAAAATTTAGATCGTTTTTCACATGTGATTTGTGTACCAGACAAAGTAAAACCAAAAGATTTTCCACATGTGCATATTTCTAACTTTTATTTTTCGTTTAATGATGAATTTAATAAAAAATTCGGTTCTTATCATAATGTAATTTCATTAGGAAAGACTAAAGAAGAAGTTGTTAAAGATTTCAAACTTCCATTCTTTGTTTTTAAATTTCACCATAAACACTTTTTAATTTCGGCTTATCCAATTAGAAATGAGATGTTAGATCCCATTAGAAAGGTCAAAGGGGTATGGTATTACTCAACTGGTCTATTTAATGTAGGAGACTTTGTACAAGAGTTTCCAGAGAATAAAAAACAACATGTACACCAATTTAATTTAAGTAAAATTGATTCTACAAGATTACTTCATATTTGGTAAAATAAAAAATCGACTTAAAATGAAATAAGTCGATTTTTTATTTTTGTTAATTTACTTTATTTATCAAAAGCTAAAGCACCCATTGGATCCCATGGTAATAATTCAATAGGGTNTTCTTTTCCTTCATCGTAAGCTTTCTTTAGGTCCTCTGGAAGGTATTTCTTGTTAATAACAGCCTGGTAAACAAAATCATCAAACCAAGAATCGCTCATTACAAAGTAACCTTTAAATCCAGGTTTTACACCCCAAGAATTTTCGATCTTCCATTTAGTTGGTTTACCATCAACAATATCCACCCCTGTAATAACCATAGCGTGGTCCATCATACTTTCACCAGAATCTAACATTTGGGCTTTAGTCATAGTAAAATCAGTATCAAATAATTGATCACGACGGTAAAGGTTAGTATCAAGTAAACCAGCTTGACGATCAGAATCTTTAACCACATTAGAACCAAACCAAACAACTTCACCGTCTTTAAGTTGCTTAATAATTAAGTCTTTCATTTCATCTATAGGAAGGTTCAAGTGACGAACTTGACGTCCACCTTCAATATTACCTAAATATTCAACTGAAAAGACTTTATGGAATGGCTTATCTTCGGTAGGAGCATTAATAGTAGAAATGTGATTTTCTAAATCAAGATCAACGTATTTTTCGTAAAATTCTTTTGGTGTCAAATCTTTGTCGATATGATAGTTTTTATCGTCATCACGATACTCAAAGTTGAATTTCTTTGGTGGAACACCAAGTGAGATAGCTAATACACGATAAACGTCATTAAGCATTTCATTTTTACGGGCTTGAACTTCATCTTCAGATTTACCCTTGTTAACCATCTCACGTAATTCTAATCCATCCTTACGAAGTAAAGTATTTAAGGTATCATTAAGGGCACTTGAATTAGTAGCATTGGCAGTTTCAGGGTAAACACTCTTAGGAACAATACCATATTTTTCAATAATGCCGCATAACATATCCCATTGACCACCATCTTGTTGAGGAGTAGCAAATAAGAAGGCCACCTTACGATCACCAAGTGGTTTGTCAGCACTAGAAATCACATTTTCAAAGAACCAATTAGATTTTTCAAATTTATCCCAAAAGTTAGTGTAATTTTGAGATAATTCGAAATCTTTTAATTTATATTCCTTTTGAAGTGGGTGACGCATTGTGTTTAATGCGGAGAACATCCAACAACGACCTGACTGTTTCTGATCTGCTGGTTTACCAGTTTCAATTTCAATTGAAAAAGTAGGATCTAGATTAATTTTTGTTTCTAAATTTTCACTTGCTTTAAAAATACCATTTGTTTGAGCAGCATGTGAAGCAACATTAACTGCAGGATGCTTTGCTAAATCTTTTTCATAATTAGCAATATCAGCTTGAGAAATTTCTTTTGCCATAGGAATCTACCTCCTGTAAATAAAATTAAGAATACATTAAATATTTTATAACATATTTTAAGTTTAGTCTATTTAATAAAAGATAATTCTTAAATCTGCGTAATAAATGATAGTTAACAATTTTTAAAGGCATTTTTAGAGTAAAATAAAGTCTAGATTATTTTTAAGGAGAAAGCTATGCGTACGCGAGGATTTGAAGTAGTTACTAAATATCAAGATGAAAATATTAAGTTGCCCCAACGACAAACTATTGCAAGTGCTGGATATGATTTTGAAGCAGCCGAAGATATAACGATACCGTCTATTTGGTGTCTAGATTTTGTAAGAATTTTTAGATTGATTAGAAATGGTCATGAATTAAATGAACTTGATTTAGAAAGAGCCGAAAAAATCCTAAAACCAATTTTAGTTCCAACTGGAATTAAAGCCTATATGCCAGAAGATGAAGTATTGATTTTAGCTAATCGTTCTTCAAATACTTTTAAACGCAATATTTCGTTACCTAATGGTATCGGTGTTGTTGATAGTGATTACTATAATAATGAAAATAATGAGGGTGAATTATTCTTTCAATTTATTAATTATGGTGTACGTCCACGAAAAATTAAAAAGGGTGATCGCATTGGTCAAGGAATATTTATGAAGTATTTAAAGACCGATAACGATCAGGCAGTGTTACAAAAAAGAACTGGAGGATTTGGTTCTTCAGGAATTTAAGGTGAAAAAATTTATGGCAAAAGTAAAAACGCGTTATAAATGTCGTAATTGTGGATATATTTCCGCTTCTTATTTAGGTAGATGTCCTAATTGTGGAGCATGGAACCAATTTGAAAAAGAAACAGAAGAAGTAAAGACCGTATCAACTAAAGCTACAGCATCACGCTTGATGGTCAATACAGGAAATAATGAACCGGTTAATCTAAAAGATATCAAAACTCA
Source organism: Lactobacillus sp. (assembly GCA_014803905.1). Classification (GTDB taxonomy): domain Bacteria; phylum Bacillota; class Bacilli; order Lactobacillales; family Lactobacillaceae; genus Lactobacillus. The sequence goes on from JAAVAW010000010.1 coordinate 91,922, forward strand.
TAAAGAGGATCGTATTATTACACCCTTTGAAGAATTAAATCGAGTTCTGGGTGGTGGAATTGTTCCAGGATCATTAGTACTCATTGGTGGAGATCCGGGAATCGGAAAATCAACCTTGATGTTACAAATTTCTAGTACTTTATCTAAAGATCATAAGGTTTTATATGTTTCAGGAGAAGAATCTGCCAATCAAATAAAATTACGTGCAAATCGTTTGCATGTTGGCGAAAGCAAAATTTTACTTTATCCAGAAACAAATATGGAAAATATTCGTCAGCAAATTAATGATGTTAAGCCTGACTTTTTAGTAATCGATTCAATTCAAACTATGAATGAGCCTTCTCTTGATTCAATGGTTGGCTCTGCTTCGCAAGTTCGTGAAGTAACGAGTGAGCTAATGAAAATAGCTAAAAATGATCAAATTACTGTTTTTGTAATTGGTCATGTAACTAAAGAAGGTTCAATTGCTGGGCCCAAAATTTTAGAGCATATGGTAGATACGGTACTCTATTTTGAAGGGGATAGTAATCATTCCTATCGAATGTTACGGTCAGTTAAAAATCGTTTTGGTGCAGCCAATGAAATAGGAATGTTTGAAATGCGTACTGAAGGATTATCTGAAGTAACTAATCCTTCGGCAATTTTTCTTGATGAACGGTTACCTAATTCTACTGGATCGGCTGTCGTAGTTTCATTAGAAGGAACACGACCAATTTTAGCTGATATTCAGGCTTTAGTTACCCCAACGGCCTTTGGTTATGCTAAAAGAACTACATCTGGCTTAGATTACAATCGCGTGGCACTTTTATTAGCAGTATTAGAAAAGCGTGGTAACTTGATGTTACAAAATCAAGATGCTTTTTTGACTGCAACAGGTGGAATCAAATTAAATGAACCGGCTGTTGATTTAGCAATTGCAATGGCTATTGCTTCAAGTTATAAAAATAAAGAAATTTCGGCTACTGATTGTTTTGTAGGTGAAATTGGGTTAACTGGTGAAGTTAGAAAGGTTAATCAAATTGAAGCTCGCGTAAAAGAGGCGGCTAAGGTTGGTTTTAAACGAATTTTTATCCCTAAACATAATCTAACTAAAAAATTACAGACAACTTCTGAAATTGAAGTCATTCCCGTGGCAAGTTTGCCGCAAACTTTAAAGTTAGTTTTCGGATAGAATTGAACTTTTTACTAGTAAAAGTTAAACTTAAATAGGTGAATTTTAGAATTTTGAAAGAGGCGCTTAATTTTGGCTAAACAAAAGATTCGCGTTCGTTACGCACCAAGTCCAACTGGACACTTACATATTGGTAACGCGCGTACAGCATTATTTAATTACTTATTTGCTCGTCACAATAAGGGTAAGATGATTCTTCGTATTGAAGATACTGATCAAAAACGTAATGTTGAAGGTGGTTCTAAGTCACAAATGGAAAACCTTCATTGGCTTGGAATTGATTGGGACGAAGGTCCTGATGTAGGTGGGGATTATGGTCCTTACCGCCAATCAGAAAGAAAAGATATTTACAATAAATATATTCAACAATTAATTGATGAAGGTAAAGCTTATTATTCTTACAAGACTGAAGAAGAATTAGAAGCTCAACGTGAAGAACAACGTGCAATGGGTGTTGCTCCTCACTATACTTATGAATACGAAGGCATGACTGCTGATGAAATTAAAAAGGCACAAGCAGAGGCCGAAGCAAAGGGACTTAAGCCGGTCGTTAGAATTCATATTCCAGAAATGAGAACCTATGCTTGGGATGATATGGTTAAGGGCAAAGTATCCTTTGAATCTGATACTATTGGTGGCGATTTCGTTATTCAAAAACGTGATGGTATGCCAACTTATAACTTTGCTGTAGTAGTTGATGATCACTTAATGGAAATCACGCATGTTTTACGTGGGGATGACCACGTTGCTAATACTCCTAAGCAATTAGTAGTATATGAGGCTTTGGGTTGGGAACCACCAAAATTTGGTCACATGACCTTGATTATTAACTCAGAGACTGGTAAAAAGCTTTCAAAACGTGATGAATCGGTACTTCAATTTATTGAACAATATCGTGATCTTGGTTATTTACCTGATGCAATGTTCAACTTTATTACTTTACTTGGTTGGTCACCTGTAGGAGAAAGTGAAATTTTCTCACAAAGAGAATTAATCAAGGCCTTTGATCCAGCTCGTTTATCAAAATCACCTGCTGCTTTTGACCAAAAGAAACTTGAATGGATTAACAACCAATATGTTAAAAAGGCTGACCGTGATCAACTATTAGATTTAGCTTTAAATAACTTACAAGAAGCTGGTTTAGTAGATGAAAATATTACGCCTGAAAAGATGGAATGGATTCGTCAACTTGTAAATATTTATGCTGTTCAAATGTCTTATACTCAACAAATAGTTGATTTAGCTAAGATTTTCTTTGAAGACGAACCTGAACTTTCAGATGAAGAAGTTGAAGAACTTAAGAAAGACGATGCTCGTCCAGTAATTGAAGAATTTAAGAAGCAATTAGATAGTATTCCACGTTTTACTGCTGTTCAAGTTATGAATGCTATTCAAGCAACTAGACGCGAAACTGGCGTTAAAGGTAGAAAACTCTTTATGCCGATTAGAATTGCATCAACTCGTTCAATGGTTGGACCAGGTGTTGGCGAAGCTATCGAATTATTGGGTAAAGAAAAGGCTATGAAGCATATTGACTTAACCTTAAAACAATTAAGTGATTTAGGTTTGTAAAACAAATTTGATTTAAAAGTAAAGCTACGCGAAAGCGTAGCCTTTTTTTGATAGAATAGAACTAATGAGTTATTTAGAAAAGAGGGATATGTGTGAAAGTTTTTAACACTTTAACCCGTAAAAAAGAAGAATTTAAACCACTTGAAGCTAAAAAAATCAGTATGTATGTCTGTGGGCCAACTGTATATAACTATATTCATATTGGTAATGCTAGAAGTGTAATTGCCTTTGATACTATTAGACGTTATTTTGAATATCGTGGCTATGAAGTTAAGTATATTTCGAATTTCACTGATGTTGACGATAAAATGATCAATGAAGCAAGAAAAGAAAACATTACTGTACCTGAATTAGCTGATAAATTTATTGCTGCTTACGAAGAAGATACGGCGGCCTTAAATATCGAACCAGCAACATATCACCCTCGTGCTACCCATGAAATAAAAGATATTATCACTTTTGTCGAGAATTTGATCAATAAAGGTTATGCTTATGAAGTGAATGGTAATGTATATTATCGTGCTAAAAAATTTGCTAATTATGGTAAATTAAGCGATCAAAATATTGATGAACTTGAAGAGGGTGCATCTAAGCACATTGATAGCAAAGAACAAGAAGAAAAAGAAGATCCAATTGATTTTGCACTTTGGAAAGCTCAAAAGGAACCAGATGAAATTGCTTGGGATTCACCATGGGGCAAAGGTCGACCAGGTTGGCATATTGAATGCTCAGTAATGAGTACCAAATATTTAGGCGATACGATTGATATTCATGGTGGTGGACAAGACTTGGAATTTCCACATCACGAAAATGAAATTGCCCAAAGTGAAGCAGAAACTGGACAAAAGTTTGTTAATTATTGGCTTCATAATGGATTTGTGACAGTAGGTAAAAATCAAGAAAAAATGTCGAAATCCCTGCATAATTTTGTAACGGTACATGATATTTTAAAAATAGTCGATCCACAAGCATTACGTTTTTACATGTCTAGTGTGCAATATCGTCGTCCGATTAATTATTCAGAAGATGGATTAAAGCAGGCAAAAACGGTATTAGATCGTTATAAAAATACTTTACGTTTAGTTGATGATCGTCTAAACGATGATACAGATCCATTAATAAATGAAGATTTTAGGGTTGATATGGATCAAGCAGAAGCAGAATTTATTGAAGCCATGGACGATGANTTTAATGTTCAAAATGCTTTAAGTGTTGTTTATGAGTTAACCTCTAAGGCTAATAGTCATCTACAATTAGAAAAAATAGACAAAGAGGCCATTACACGCTTTAGAGATTTATTGATCNCCTGGATAAGTATTTTTGGCGTAGATTTAAATAGGCAACCACAAGAAAATGCAAGTGATGATCAAGAAATTGAAANCCTAATTGNCCAACGTGATAAGGCACGTAAACAAAAAAATTGGGCAGAAAGTGATCGTTTAAGAGATAAATTAACGACAATGGGAATTGTAATTGAAGATAGTCCACAAGGAACGAGGTGGCACCGTGCTTAAGCCAAAAGTTTTGGAAGAAAAGAAACGTAATCCGAATGGATTAGGCCCCCTTACTTTGGCTTATCTAGGGGATGGAGTTTATGAAGTTTATATTCGTCGTCACCTAGTAAAAGGTGGTATTGTTCGTCCACAAATGTTGCAACGATATGCAACTCATTATGTTTCAGCNAAGGCCCAAGCTTCTTTAATTACTAAAATGAAAGATTTGAANATGTTGAGTGAAGATGAATTAGCGGCCTTNCAAAGAGGAAGAAATGCGAAAAGTCATACTCATGCCAAGAACACCTCAATTAATACTTATAAATTATCAACTGGTTTTGAAGCAATGTTTGGTTANTTAGATTTATTAGGAAAAGATGATCGTGTAGCTGAATTAGCTAAATGGTGTATTGAACAAGTTGAAAATGGAGGACTAGAAAATTATGAATTCAAATAATGATTTTGTTTTTGGACGTCATGCNGGTCTAGATTTTTTAAAAACTCAAGATGCAGAAAAAATTAATAAAATCTTTTTACAAAATGGTGTAAGAGAAGATTTTGCTAACCAAGTTTATCAACTAGCACGAAAAAAGCATCTCATTGTACAAAATGCACCTAANAATAAATTAGATCAACTTACCGATAATGGNAATCATCAAGGATTGGTATTAGCTGTCTCATCTTTTGAATATGCCGTTTTTGAAGAAATGNTGGACAAATTTGAGACGGAAGGTAAAGAACCGTTTTTACTTATGCTTGATTCAATCGAAGATCCCCATAATTTAGGTTCAATTTTACGTACATGTGATGCAACTGGAGTAGATGGAGTAATTATTCCGCAAAGACGAGCAAGTGGATTAACGTCGGTCGTAGCCAAGACCTCAACTGGTGCAATTGATTATGTCCCCGTTGCTCGAGTTAATAATCTGGTTCAAACTACTAAAATTCTTAAAAAACGTGGATATTGGATTTTTGGGACAGCAATGGAAGGGCANGACTATCGTGAATGGAATGCCAAAGGTAAGACTGTTTTAGTAATTGGAAATGAAGGAAAAGGAATATCACCATTACTTTTAAAACAAATGGATCAGACTTTAACTATTCCAATGGTGGGNCATGTTCAATCATTAAATGCTAGTGTAGCAACCGGAGTTTTGCTCTATCAAATGTTTTCGAGTCGTCATAATGGAAAATGATATTTCCCTGGAAATAATAAGGTACAACGAATTTAAGTTGTATCTTTTTTTGTAAAAATGCTTATNGTGTGTTGCGTTTAAACAATTGTTCGCTTATTTTTACTTAACATTCTCTTTATGCTAAAGATAAATTACAGATAAAGAGGATATTGTATGAAAGAAAGAACTGATTATGAATTAATTGTTGAAGTAAAAAATAANAACGATGATGCACTTAAAGAGCTAATGCATCGTTATATGCCNTTNGTGAATAGCATAAAAAAACGTTATTATGTTAGACACTATGATAATGATGATTGGGATCAAGATGCCTTGATGATTTGTTATGAAACNTGTTGTCTGTTTAATTTTGATTTAAATAAGTCATTTGGTGCATTTTATAAAACAAAGTTATCCAACCATGCACGTTCACTATTACGTTATGAATTAGCAAAACGACGTGCCCCATATCGGACGGCAGTATCATATGANGTGGCNAGCGCTAATGGAATGGTTAATGAAGAGGGAAGAGAACTAAGCATCACGCCNNCTAAGGANATATATTCTAATTATTTGCAAGATTTAAGTAANATGGAGCTAATTGCAACACTTTTTTTACTTGGACTTCTTAGTAAAGAACGTGCCTGCNAAATGGCCAAATGTACTGATTATCAGTTGTTACAAGCNAAAGGACGCTGCAAGAAAAAATTGTCACAGCAATTGAATTAAGCTTATAATTAAAAATATTTATTAAGAGGAGAAGTAAGAATGACTAAAGTTGATAATAGTGACTTATTAGATAATACAATGAAAAATATTTTTGATTGGAGTGATGATTCTAACACAGTAAGAGAGAATTTATGGAATTATTTTTTAGAATTAAGTGGTAAAGATCCAGTAAGAGCAGAAGATAAAATGGGTCAATTACTTAATCAAGAAAATGATAAAATTAAAAAATTTATTGAAGAGAACTTAAAGAAATAGACTTAAGTTAGGACTTTATATGAGAGAAATTATTGGGATTGATGTAGGGACAACAGCTAGTAAAGGTATTCTTTATGATGAATTAGGTAATGAGCTGGCTCAAAAAAGTTTGGGATATCCTTTAATTCAAGATAAAATTAATCAAGCTGAAGAGGATCCAAAAATTATTTTTGATGCAGTTCAGAGAATATTATTTGATTTGGGAACAATAGCGAAGCAAAATAATGGTGAATTAGTAGCAATTTCCTGGTCCTCTCAAATGCATAGTCTAATTGGTCTAGATGAAAACTTTGAGCCACTAACTAACAGTATTACTTGGGCCGATAATCGCGCACAGGATGAAGTTGAAGAAGGTAAGCAAATATACACTAAAACTGGTATTCCTAATCATCCCATGGCACCAATTTATAAATTGAAATGGCTAAAAAAAGAGAATAGCAATCTTTTTAGTCATGTACGTTATTGGGTAGGAATTAAAGAATATTTAATTGCACGTTTAACTGGACAGTTGAAAGAAGATATTACAATGGCAGCTGGTACAGGATTAATGAATTTAGAAAACCTTACCTGGGATAAAAATTTATTAGCCAATTTGGGTCTTCAAGAAAAACAATTACCAACATTAGGCTTACCGACTGATATTGCAGGATATTTAACTGATGAATTTAGTGAAAAATTAAATATTAGTCAGAATGTACCAATTATTTTAGGGGCTAGCGATGGTTATCTATCAACTATTGGTGTTGGAGCTCTTAATAGCAATGAATTTGCTTTAAATGTGGGGACTTCTGGTGCTATTAGAACCTTAATTAAGCAACCTCTAGTTGATGAGAAAGAAAGATTCTTTACTTATGCTGCACCCGAAAAGAAATATTTAATTGGAGGACCCGTTAATAATGGAGGAATTGTCTTTTCTTGGGNAAAAAACACCTTTTTTGGCCCCAATTCAACGATTTCTGATTACTTTAATGCTGCTCAAACCGTACCGGCTGGTAGTAATGGCTTATTTTTTCATCCATATCTTGGCGGAGAAAGAGCACCAATTTGGAATCCAGATGCACGTGGCTCTTTTGTAGGATTAACTAGAAATCACACTCAACCCCAAATGGCTCGTAGTGTTTTAGAAGGAATTATTTATAATCTAGCTGGTGTAGCAAAGACTTTAAGTGACCAAATTACCAGACCGGACGTTTTAAAAGTAACGGGTGGTTTTGTAAAAAGTGATTTCATTAGACAGATGATTGCTGATGTTTTTAATGTTCCTGTCCAAACAATCAAACAAGAACAAGGCGGCGGTCTAGGTGCATTTTTTATGGCAACTTTAGCCTTAGGATGGGAGAAAGAAGTAAAGGATATTAGAAAATTAATCGTTGAGGGAAAGACATATTTTCCCAATCCTACAAATGTTAAAATTTATCAAAGTATTTTACCGATTTATCGTGAAATAGAAAATGATTTAGATCAAACTTATCAAAGAATTGCTCATTGGCAAGAAAGCAATCCTAATATGCTTAACAAATAAAAAGTAACTTAGTTTTAAAACTAAGTTACTTTTTATATTTATGAATTATATGATTTAAGTAAACGGCCAATATTTTCACTTAGCAGACTAATATCTGCTTTACTGTCATTCATTGCTTGAGTTAAACTTTTAGCTCCTGATTCAGTGGCAAAGATTGCATCAATTTTATCATCACCATATAATTGATCAATTCCTTTACCAATGTTTCCAGTTAAACAAATTACAGAACACTGAGGTGAAATCTTTTTTGCTAATTGCGCGACGCCGAATGGTGTTTTACCATATTGAGTTTGAAAATCAGTCCCACCTTCACCTGTAAAAACAAGATTAGCATCTTTGACTTTTTTGGCAAAATTAGTTTCTTTTAGTACTAATTCGATGCCTGATTGTAAGTGGGCACTAGTAAAAGCAAGTAAGCCAAAGGCCAACCCTCCCGCTGCTCCCGCACCTGGTGTATTTTCAAAATCCATGTTTAAATCACGTTTTACTATTGATGCAAAATGATGAAGATTTTGATCAAGTTCTTCAACCATTTCTGAAGTAGCTCCTTTTTGGGGACCAAACACACATGAGGCACCATTTTTACCAGTGAGGGGATTCTTAACATCACTAGCAAGAATGATTTGGATTTCTTTGAGTCGTGGGTCAAGTTGGCTAGTATCAATATAGGCTAAATGGCTCAAAGCTCCACCACCAAAGGGTAATTCTTGACCAAAACGATCAACTAATTTAACTCCAAGTGCTTGTGCCATTCCGGCACCACCATCATTAGTTGCACTACCACCAAGTCCAATGATTATTTTCTTAACCCCCTGATCTAAGGCAACTTTGATTAATTGACCAGTACCAAAAGTGGTCGTAGTTAAAGGATTAGCAGTTTGATCATCAATATATTGAATACCGCTAGCCTCTGCCATTTCAATAATTGCCGTATTCTTCTCTTTAAGTAAGCCATATTTTGCTTTAATAGGAGTATCAAGTGGGGAACGGACAGTGGTAGTTAAAATTTTTCCTTTGTTTGCTGTAACGATAGTTTCCATTGTACCTTCACCACCATCAGCCATGGGAATTAATTGATAATCTGCATTAGAAAAAATAGGTTTTAATCCCTGATAAATGGCCTGACTTACTTCTTTAGCACTTAAAGATCCTTTAAAAGAATCAGGAGCAATAATGATTTTCATAATTATAATCTCTCTTTCTTGGATAAATATATTTTAAAACAAAAAGAGATCTGATGTATTTCAGATCTCTTTTTGAAATTTATAAAAATTATATTAGTTAAGATGTAATTTAATATCAGACACTATCTGTTCAACAGTAATATGATTACGTTCCATGATATTTTTAACTGCCTCTTGATCAGTGTAAACACGATCTTGTCCATAGTTTAAGACCTTAACTTCTTGATTACCTAAATAAGAAGCAACTTTTTGACCGTAACCACCATCTAAAGTATTGTCCTCAAGGGTTACTATTACATCACTATCTTGAGCTAGTTGATTGAGTGATTGTTTATCTAAAATATTAGCAGAAAGTGGGTTAACTAAAGTTGCATCAAGTTCTTGTGCAACTTCACTTGCTAAACCATAAAAGTCACCTAAACCAATAATTGTAATTTTAGAATTTTTACCTGGTTTGATTTGGTACTCAATCTTATCATAGTTTTTAATAGTATGGGTTTCATCACCCTCAGGAACTGGTTTAGTTGGCATCTTAATGGCGATTGGATGCTTACGCTGACTTATTGCCCATTCCATCATAGCTTTTTCTTCAGCCAAAGTAGTTGGAGCCAAGTAGTTCCAGTTAGGTAAGTTACCAATCATAACTTGGTCAAATACACCTAAGTGAGTTTTAGATTGAGCAGAAATTCCACCACCGGCGACCATCATAACAACTGGTAAGTTATTAGCTGCTACATCATGTGAAAGTTGATCGAAAGCTCGTTGTAAGAAAGTAGAATTTTCAAAAAGAATTGGTACACCGCCTTCTTTAGCACTACCAGCAGCAAAGGCCACCGATTGTTGTTCAGCAATACCGACATCTGTGTAGTTATCTGGATATTGCTTTTTGATCTCATCAAGACCAAAGACTCCAGGAATAGCCGCGTTAATTGCTAAAGTAGTTTTATCTTTTTCGATTTGTTTTTTGGTAACATCTAAGGCAACACTATTAGCATTTGGTAATTTTGGTGCAGGAACTGTGGTTTTATCAGTCTTTAGATCAAACGGTAAAACCCAGTGGTGAGCTTCTTCGTCATCAATTGCAGGTTGATAACCTTTACCTTTAAGAGTATTGATATGTAAGACTACTGGATGATCAATATCTTTTACTTTTTCAAAAGCCGCAATCATTTTTTCGATGTCATTACCATTTGCTTCATAGTAATATTCAAAGCCCATAGCGGTAAATGGATTTTCGGGAGTTTTTCCGTTGCTGTCACGTAATTTCTTTAGGGCAGTAACTACACCACCAACATTTTCATCAATTGACATTTGATTATCGTTAATAATGGTCAAGAGATTATGCTTTTCAATAGCTGCATTATTTAGTCCTTCAAAAGCGAGACCACCAGTTAAAGACCCATCACCAATTAAAGCAGCAATTCTTTCATGACCACCCTTTAAATCACGTGCTTTAGCTAGTCCAGTAGCAAGTGCAATTGAAGTAGAAGTGTGTCCAATGGCAAAGTAATCATACGGACTTTCGTCAGGATTAGTGTAAGGAGTCACATCTTCATAATGTTCTGGATCAAGCCAGCCAATAGCACGACCAGTTAACATTTTATGTGGATAAGTTTGATGAGAAACATCCCAAACAATTTTATCTTTTGGTGCATCAAAGACATAATGATAAGCGATCGTAGTTTCTACAATTCCTAAGTCAGGACCTAAGTGACCACCTTCAACAGAGTCTTTTTCAAGAATTAAAGTTCTAATTTCAGAAGCTAGTTGCTTTAATTGATCTAAATTTAACTTCTTTAAGTCTTTCGGACTATTAATTTTATTAAGTAAAAAATCAGGATGTTGATTCATAATATACCTCCTAAAATAAAAAAGCTTACTTTTTAATTGTAAGTCAAAAAGTAGGCTTTAGGTAAGTAATTAAACTCATTTAAATAGAATTAGGCTCTGATTATTTATTCTTTTGGATTCTTAAGGTTAGGAATAGGGCAATAAAACTAATTACAAAGGCGATTGCATTAATCCACCAACCAAAATTATAACTACCAGTTTTATCGAATAATAAACCGTCAAGATAAACAGAGATTGACATGGCAAAAGCACCTAGCATATTAATGATTGAAAGAATATTACTGTAATCTTTCGCACCAAATTCATCGCGAATTAAGTAAGGGAGCGCAACTAAACAGATACCTTGGCCAAGTCCTAAAATAAAAGCTGCTCCGATCAAAAGATTACCATTATTTAAAAAGATTTGACCGAACCAGCCCAGAAAACCAAATAAAGAATAAAAGAAGAGTACAATTCGAGCATTAAAACGGTCAAGCAAGTAACCAATGGAAATTTTACCAGCTGCTGCTCCTAACATAAGTCCTGAAACAACGGTAGCACCAGTGGTTAAAGGTAGTCCTATATTTACTATATGACCAGAAATATGTTGTACAGAACCTGATACATATTGTAAAGCAATCATAGCTAAAGCAATTGCATAAAAGACTGGCATTTTGGCTGCTTGTTGTAAAGTGAATCCAGAGTTTTCAATTTTACTCTGTTGACTAGTTTCTTTTTCTCCATAGGCTAAATGTTTATCATTAGGTTGTGCTTGTAAAAATAATGCAGTTGGTACCAAAATTATTAAAATTAAGAGTCCTTCAGCTAAATAACCGCTACGCCAACCATTACGAGTAATAATTCCGGCAATAATTGGGTTGAATATAGTTCCACCAACAGCAGATAGTCCAAGAGCTATTCCCATCACTGTCCCTAGTTTTTGATTGAACCAATTACCTAATAAAACTGGGATAGATAAAGTAATTGCAATTGGTTGACAAATACCAATAATTACCCAGGCAATATAAAAGTGTACTAAAGAGTGGGCTTGCGTTAATGACAACATGCTCAAAGCGATAATTGAAAAACATGCTACTAAAAGCCAACGCAAGTTAACTTTACTCATAATTTTACCGGCAAAAATCAAGGTAATGGCAGCTGCTGCATTCTGAAAAGTACCCATTAAAGAAACGCTAGCACGGCCAACACCAAAACTTTTACTAACAGGTTCAAAAAATAAACCGATTGTATTAACTAATAAACCAAATCCAATAATTGAGATTAAACAGGTGGCAATAAAAACCCACCACGGATAAATACTTTTTTGCTTATTTTTCAAATTTCTATTCTCGCTTTCTAAAAGTTAGTCTTGCTAATTATATTGGAAATAGGTAGAAAAAGGCAAAAAAATATAAAAAATAAGCAAGTAAAAGACTTGCTTATTTTGAATGAATATTTAATATTTCCGATCTAGTAATTGATGGGTAAGTTCTTCAATTTGATCCCTTGTACTACCTGCAGGCCAATTTTTTCTTAAGTATTTTATGGCTTTATTGGTATATTCATCAGCTAGTTTAGTAGCACTAGCAACACCACCATATTCTTTTACTAGTTGATCAATTTGTTCCAATTGCTCTTTAGTTAAATTATTTTCATATTTAACTAAATTATGTAGTTGGTTATTTTGATCTTTTTGTAAGGCATAGATTAAAGGGGCAGAATAAACTCCATCTTTTACATCTAAAAGTACTGGCTTTTTAAAATCTTTTGCATTAGTTGAATAATCCAAAATATCATCACGAATTTGAAAAGCCTGTCCTAAAACTTCACCAAATTTTTTTGCCTTTAGCGCACTTGTTAAGTTACTCCCTGATTCATAACTACCTAAAAGACAGGCCAGACCAAAAAGCACTCCGGTTTTTCCTTTAATATGTTCAAGATACTGTTTAATTGAGATGTTGATATCATATGCTGAATCATATTGCTGGGTTTCTCCTAATAATATCTCTTCCATTGTTTTACTATCTCGCTTAACACTAGATAAATCTTTAGCATTGTGACTTAAAATGTTAAGTGAAACAGCAAATAAGTAGTCGCCAGCATAAACCGCTATGTGTTTACCATATTTTGCTTGAATTGAAGGTTGCCCATGCCGCATATCTGATTCATCAATAATATCATCATGAATTAAAGTAGCATTGTGTAACATCTCGACAGATGCAGCTAAATTTAATAATTGCTGACGTTTCTTGATGGTGGGCTCATTAAATTCACTAAAAAGCATCACAAATGCTGGACGAAGCATTTTTCCAGGAGTAGAGAATGTGTCAGAAAGGGCATCTCCCATAACCCCATTTATATGTTTAATATGGTTGAGGATAATTTGATTTACCTCAATCATATCATCTTGGATATCTGAATAATTGTCCCAAAAAATAAATTTATCGTTTATTTTCTTGGATTTATACTTACTTAATTTATCCTGTAAGGATGATAATTTGATCATAATAAAATTCCCTATTAATATATTTTCTATCTTAGAGTTTACACTAGAAAATAGTTAATCTATAGTTATTTAAATTCTTTATTGAAATAATTTAAAGATATTGATAACATATATTTTTTTTGATAGTATTAAACACAGTTTAGGAGTGATTGTATGGCAGTAAAAAAAGCATCACTTGCTTGCACTGAATGTGGATCACGCAATTATTCTATTACAGCAAGTAAGAATCGAACATCAAGATTAGAATTAAAAAAGTTTTGCAAGCACTGTGGAAAACAGACTTTGCATAAGGAAACGAGGTAAGCTTAATGATTAAGTTCTTTAAGAGTGTTGGGCATACAATGAAAGAAGTTACGTGGCCAACGTGGAAAGAAAATAGAAGAGACACTGGTATGGTGATTACTGCTTCAATTTTGTTTGGAATCTACCTTGGTTTATTGGATTTATTATTTTCTTACCTTGTGCAAACTTTCTTTTAATAAAAAGAATGTGCTATAATGAATGCAACAGGAAAAGCCTCCAATGGAGGTTTTTTTATTTGCAAAAATTATTAAGGAGTTAAGACAAATGGTAGAAACCAGCAAAAAACAATGGTATGTTTTACACACTTATTCAGGTTATGAAGATAAAGTAAAAAAAGACTTGCTATCACGTGCTCAATCATTAGGGATGCAAGATTATATCTTTAGAGTTATCGTACCTGAAGAAGAAAAGACCGAAACTGTTCGTGGTAAAAAACAAGAAGTAGAAGAAAAAGTTTTCCCAGGTTATGTGTTAGTTGAAATGGTAATGACTGATGAAAGCTGGTTTGTAGTAAGAAATACTCCTAACGTAACTGGCTTTGTTGGAAGTCACGGTGGTGGTTCTAAACCATCTCCATTATACGAAGATGAAATTAATCGTATCTTACGTTCTCAAGGTCAACCTGCAAAACGTCCTGATGAAACATATGAAGTTGGTGAAACAGTAACTATTACTGATGGACCATTTAACGGAATGTCAGGTAAAGTTACAGATGTTCAACCAGATAAATATAAATTAGCCGTTTCTATTGATATGTTTGGTAGAGAAACTAACGCTGAATTAGATTACGATCAAGTAAAGAAATTCGAAGCATAAAAAATAAGGTTGTAAATTTCACATAGTGATGGTACTATATCAGAGTATCTTTATTATTGTGGGAGGAGAAGAAGGAAAATTCTCCATTATAACCGCATCACGGAATCAAGGAGGTATTGACCGTGGCAAAGAAAGTTATTAACGTAGTTAAATTGCAAATCCCTGCTGGTGCAGCAACTCCTGCACCTCCAGTTGGTCCTGCATTAGGTCAAGCTGGAATCAACATCGTTGGTTTTACTAAGGACTTCAATGCACGTACTGCTGATCAAAAGGGTATGCTTATTCCTGTAGTTATTACTGTATATGAAGATCGTTCATTCGAATTCATTACTAAAACTCCACCAGCAGCAGTTCTTTTAAAGAAGGCTGCTAAGGTTGACAAGGGTTCTGGTGAACCTAACACCAAGAAGGTTGCTAAGGTTACCAAGGATCAAGTTAAGGAAATCGCAGAAACCAAGATGCAAGATCTAAACGCTGCAGATGTTGAAGCTGCTATGCGCATGATTGAAGGTACTGCTAGAAGCATGGGCTTCGAAGTAGAAGACTAAGAAAAGTTTCTAGGAACGTCGGATCGTTAATCAAAGTTAACGAATCAAGGTGGGAGAGTTTGTGAGAACTTGTTTGACCACATTTGCAAGGAGGAAATCACATGCCAAAGCATGGTAAAAAATATTTAGAAGCAGCAAAAAAAGTTGATCCAACTAAATTTTATTCAGTAGATGAAGCTATGAAGTTAGNTAAAGAAACTTCATANGCNGANTTTGATGCAACTATTGAAGTTGCNTACAATTTANCAGTTGATCCAAAGCAAGCTGACCAACAAATTCGTGGNTCACTTGTTTTNCCTAANGGNACTGGTAAGACTCAAAAGGTTATTGTATTCGCTGAAGGTCCACAAGCTGAAGCTGCAAAGAATGCAGGTGCAGATGAAGTTGGTTCAGATGAATTAGTAGAAAAAGTTCAAAACGGTTACTTAGACTTTGACGTTGTTGTTGCAACTCCAATGATGATGGCTAAAGTTGGTCGTTTGGGTCGTGTGTTAGGACCTAAGGGTTTAATGCCTAACCCTAAGACTGGTACTGTTACTATGGACGTTGAAAAGGCAGTTAACGATATTAAGGCTGGTCAAGTTGAATACCGTGTTGATAAGCAAGGTTTAATTCACGCACCAATCGGTAAGGCTTCATTTGAAACTGATAAGTTAGCTGAAAACTTTAATGCTTTACGTGACGTTATTGTACGTGCACGTCCTGCATCAGCAAAAGGCCAATACATTAAGAGTGTTGCTGTATCAGCAACCTTTGGCCCTGGTATCCACTTGGATCCATTAAACTTAGACTAATTATTTTGATAATACTTAGTAAAAGAGCTCGCTTTGCGAGTTCTTTTTTTGTTTGAGCTTGAGGTTGTCAAGCCTAGGACGCTTATAATAAAATATTATTTAATTGTATTGATATTTTAATTTTGATGAAGAGGTTCCAGTGATTAATTATATTATTAGTATCTTGCCTTCACTATTTTCAGGTGCATGGTTAACATTAGAAATCTTTTTTTGGACTACTATTTTGGCAATTCCTCTAGGTATTGTTGTTGCTTTAGGTTTATTATCTAAAGTTAAACCGCTAAAAGTGTTTTTGCATTTTTATATTTGGATTATGCGTGGAACTCCTCTTTTATTACAATTAATCTTTATTTTTTATGGATTACCTACGATTGGAATTGTTTTTCCACGTTATGAATCGGCTTTGATCGCTTTTGTAATTAATTATGCCGCTTATTTTGCAGAAATATTTCGTGGTGGATTCCAAGCGATCCCTAGGGGCCAAGTAGAAGCAGCACAAGTTTTAGGCTTATCTTCTTGGCAAAGATTTCGCCGTATAATTCAACCACAACTTTTTAAGATTGTTTTACCCTCAATTGGTAATGAATTAATTAACCTAGTTAAAGATTCAAGTTTGGTTTACGTAATTGGTTTATGGGATTTATTACGTGCTGGAAATGTCGCAACAGCAAGAGATGTTTCTTTAATTCCATTAGTACTCGTAGGAATTTTGTACTTGGTCTTAACTGGAGTTTTAACGTATATCTTAGGTGTAGTGGAGAAAAAATATAATGTCTGGAAATAAAATTTTAGAACTAAAAGATATTAATAAATCCTTTGGAACACGTAAAATTATTCAAGATTTAAATTTGAGTTTAGATCAAGGGGATATTTTAAGTATTATTGGTCCTTCCGGTGCGGGAAAAACAACCTTGTTGCGGATGNTTGCGGGCTTAGAAACAGCTGATAGTGGACATTTTTTTCACAATGGGCAAGAATTTGATCCAACTGATCGAACTGAACATGTTGTAGGGATGGTCTTTCAGGATTTTAATCTGTTTCCAAATTTAACAGTAATGGAAAATATCACACTTGCACCAATTAATGTTAAAGGATTAAGTAAAGAGGACGCAGAAGATGCGGCTAAAAAAATTATAGATGAACTTGATCTAGGCGAAGTAGTTCAATCTTATCCTTATCAACTGTCAGGTGGTCAAAAGCAAAGAGTCGCCATTGCGAGGGCGTTAGAAATGCAACCTGCAATTTTATGTTACGATGAACCAACTTCAGCACTCGATCCAGAATTAGTAGGTAAAGTAAAAGAAATTTTCTTTAAGTTGAAAAAAAATGGCATTACTCAAATTGTAATTACTCACGATCATCAATTCGGCAAAGATGTAGCTGATAAAATTTTGGAGGTCGGTAAGTTTAAAGGGGATAAGTAATGAAAAAGAAACTTCTCTACTTAATTTTGCTTTTTTGTAGCTTAACGTTGGTTACTGCTTGTAGTGAAAAAACTAATTCCTGGCAAGCAATTAAAGAGCGAAAAACACTAGTGATAGGGATTGATGATAGCTTCGTACCAATGGATTTTAGAGAAAAAAATGGTACTTTAGTAGGCTTTGATGTTGATCTGGCTAAGGCTGCTTGTAAGAAATTAGGATTAAAAGCAGAATTTCAACCAATTGATTGGGACATGAAAGAAACTGAATTACGCAATGGTACGATTGATGTGATCTGGAATGGCTATACTAAAACCAGAGCGCGTGCTAAGAAAGAAAGCTTTACACAACCCTATTTAAAAAATAAACAAATTTTGATAACTAGACAGAATGAACATATTTCTAATTATCAAGCGATGAAAGGAAAAGTTTTAGGTTTACAAACGGGTTCTTCTGGTGCTGATGATTATGAACAGTATCCTAAAGTTCTCAAAAATCGTGTTAAAGAAACTGTCCAGTATGATAATTATAATGATGCCTTTTTAGATTTGAAAGCTGGAAGAATCAACGGTCTTTTAATTGATAGTGTATATGGGGATTATTATTTAAAACACTCGCGTAATGGTGAGGAATTTCAAAAAAATACGCTCCCTTATCCAAGTGAGGAATTTGCGATTGGGGTAAGTAAGCAAGATAAAACTTTAACTAAAAAATTAAATTGGGCCTTAAATGAATTAAAAAAAGATGGAACGATTAATAAACTAGAAAAGAAATGGTTTAATTAGCGGTTGACATTTTCTCTTATACCTAGTAAAGTAGTGTACGAAGTAAATTCTACCTAAGACTCGGGTGGCGAAAGCCTCAATATCCCGCCGAGGCCAGAAAAAGAACGAGTTTTACAGCTCCACGTCTCTTTTTGGCGTGGAGTTTTTTATTTCGGCAGATAGAATTTATCTGAATAAAAATCTGGAGGTGAATTCATTGAGTAAAGCTGCTATTGCTGCAAAGGAACAACTTGTTAATGATTTCGCAGAAGAACTTAAGACTGCTAAGGCTATCTTAGTTATTGATTACTTAGGTTTAACTGTTGATGAAGTAACTAACTTACGTAAGGATCTTCGTGACTCAAACGTTAAGATGAAGGTTATGAAGAATACTTACTTAAGACGTGCTGCTGAAAAGGCTGGTATCGAAGGATTAGAAGATACTTTTGTAGGTCCAACTGCTATTGTTTATACTGATGACGCAGATGACATTACTGAACCTGCACGTATTGTTTCTAAGTACGAAGATGACATCGACGTATTATCTATTAAAGGTGGTATGCTCGAAGGTAAGGTTGCAAGTCAAGACGAAATCAAGAAGCTTGCTTCTATCCCAGGTCGCGAAGGTTTACTTTCAATGCTTCTTTCTGTATTGCAAGCACCTGTTCGCAACGTTGCATATGCTGTTAAGGCTGTTGCAGATTCTAAAGACGAATAATAATTTCGTAAATTTAAACTATATTTTTGGAGGAAACTTATAATGGCTTTAGATACTGAAAAGATTATCGATGCTTTAAAAGATGCATCAATTCTTGAATTAAATGATTTAGTAAAGGCTATCGAAGATGAATTTGGCGTTTCAGCTGCTGCTCCAGTTGCAGCTGCAGGTGCTGCTGGTGGTGACGCTGGTAAGACTGAATTTGACGTTGAATTAACTGACGTTGGTCAAGAAAAGGTTAAGGTTATCAAGGTTGTACGTGACATCACTGGTCTTGGTCTTAAGGACTCAAAGGATCTTGTTGATGGTGCTCCTAAGAACGTNAAGGAAGGCGTTTCTGAAGACGAAGCTAACGACATCAAGGCTAAACTTGAAGAAGTTGGTGCTACTGTAACTGTTAANTAGTTATAACCTTATCTTAAATAAGCTCTCCCGATTGGGAGAGCTTATTTTTTTGAATTACTGGCTTCCTTTTGTTTAAATAGATATTATGATTAAACAGGTAATTAATAAAAAAAATTTTTATAAGTGGGGAATGGCATTTTTAGCNATCTGGGATATTTTGTTNATTATCNTNGATTTTGCNGGATTTNTAAATATAAATTCNCCNCATTCAAAATGGTATTGGATNAATAATTTGATNTTAGTAATTTTTGCNGTTGATTACTTTATTCGNTTATTTTCTGCTTCAGATAAAAANCNNTTTTTTCAAACTAATATTTTNGATTTNCTAGCNATTATTCCTGTAGGNNTAGTATTTANTGGAATGCAANTGGCCAAGTTGGGNGATGTCGGGCTTTATTTTAGATTATTAAGGCTNATTAGGTTAGCTGGNTTAATGGGNAAGNTACGTGAAATNTGGCATACTAATGGAATTCTTTATATTTTATATTTTGCNATTGCCTTTTTGATGNTAGGTGCNGTAGCAATTTCGATTACTGAGCATGTTTCTCTAGATAAAGCCTTTTGGTGGGCTGTAACGACGGCAAGTACGGTTGGTTATGGTGATATTTCTAAAGAAACTTTAGAGCCGGATTCTTTAATTGGAAAAGGCGTCGTTTTAGTAATGATTTTGGTCGGCGTTGGTGTTATGGGATTAGTTACTAGTGCTTTGACGACATATTTGATGCGTCGAGATAAAAGCCAAATTGCTCCTACTACAACTGTGACTCCAGATTCAGAAACCGAAAATATTACTTTGATTTTAGAAAAAATATCTAATTTGGAAAAACAAAATCAAAAATTAATTAAGTCTAATCAACAATTACAGGCTCAAATTGACGCGATTCAAGAGCAGACGGAAACCTCCGACTGGAAAAAGTTTAAGAAATGGTTAAAAAAAGAGAAAGATCATAAATAAAAAGAGCATTCAGATAATGAATGCTCTTTGTGTTTTATAAAATAAATTAATATAATTTTAGGTACAAGTGTAAGATAATACCAAAGATAAANTAAACAATTGAAAGTAACAAAACAGTCCAACCAGCTGTAATCCAAAAACGTGCCCAACCTTGACGACTGGTTTGAAGTTCTTGACCGAAAACTTTATTTTTACCCTTAATAGAAAAGCCAATAATTAAGGCGATTGCACCTACAATAAGTAAAACTATAAAAATTGGAATTGAAATATCCATTCTTTTTCTCCTATATTATTAATTCTTTAATTCTAGATTACCACATTTAGGGGAAAAGAAGATATATTAAGAGTTAGATATTTAATTTAGAAAAAGAGTACAAAATGACTGAAGAAAAAAATCAAATGTATTTTGCAACAGATCCTAATGCCAAACATGATGAAAGATTAGTGGATTATCATGTGGATAATATTAATTTGAAATTTACTACTGATGCTGGAGTATTTTCAAAAATGAGAATTGATTATGGTTCTGGTGTCTTGATTAAGGTGATGCAAGAACAAAAATTTCCACCCGTAGGCATTTTAGATGTAGGGTGCGGCTATGGACCAATTGGCTTATTTGCGGCAAAATTTTGGCCTCAACAAGAAGTAGACATGGTTGATGTTAATGAAAGAGCCTTAAATTTAGCAAGACGAAATGCTAAGATAAATGGAATAGACAATGTACACATCTTTACTTCTAATGCTTATGAACATGTGGATAAAAAGTATGGCCTAATTGTTACTAACCCACCAATTAGAGCGGGAAAAAAGGTAGTAGATCAGATTTTNACTAATGCTAAAGACCACTTNGTGGATGAAGGTCTTTTACTAGCAGTATTACAAAAAAAGCAAGGAGCACCTAGTGCCAAAAAATTAATGACGGCCACTTATGGNAATTGTGAAATTTTACAAAGAGATAAGGGCTATTATATTCTTGCAAGTCGCAATAAGTAGAAAAGGAAGTTTATTTGTTGTTAACTAAAGAAGAAAAAGAAAAATATATGAAGCTGGCCTTTGAGCAAGCAAAATTAGCCCAAGAACAAGCCGAGGTACCCATTGGAGCAATTATAGTAGATGAAGAGGGTAAAGTCGTAGGTAGTGGCTATAATAGGCGAGAATTAGATCAAGATGCAATCCAGCATGCAGAAATTATTGCTATTAGACAAGCATGTCAAAATTTAGGTTCTTGGCGCTTAAATGGGTGCAGCTTATTTGTGACACTTGAACCTTGCGCTATGTGTGCTGGTGCAATAATAAATTCACGGATTCAAAATGTATTTTATGGAGCGTTTGACCCTAAAGCGGGTGCAGCGGGTAGTGTAACTAATTTATTTGAAGTGGAAAAATTTAACCATCATCCCCAAGTCTATGGTGGTTTATTTAAAAATCAGGCAGCAGATTTATTGAAAAACTTTTTTAGAAATATTCGCCAACAACAAAAACAAGAGAAGTTAAAGCAGANGCAAACTAAATAATAGTGGAAAAATTTGTCAAAATACGCTATTATATTTGTGGGCAATGTCCATCTTCTGAATCGTGTCAGGACCGGAAGGTAGCAGCACTAAGGTTGCTTGGGCATGTGCCTTTTTTTGTTAGTTAACTACAAGACTCTTAGCTATTATTTGAAAGTTAGGAGTTTTTTCTTTAAGGGGTGTAAAAATGGCTTACCAAGCGCTTTATCGTAAATGGCGACCAAGGACATTTGATGATGTAGTAGGTCAAAGTTCAATTACTGATACTTTAAAAAATGCAATTAAGCGTAATAAAATTTCACATGCCTTTTTATTTGCAGGTCCACGTGGTACAGGGAAAACATCGTGTGCAAAGATTTTTGCTAAGGCTCTAAATTGTACTAATTTGCAGGACGGNGAGCCATGTAATGAATGTGAAAATTGTTTGGCCGCTGATAAAGGTTCAATGAGCGATATTATTGAAATTGATGCTGCCTCAAATAATGGTGTTGATGAAATTCGTGATATCCGCGATAAAGTTAAATATGCCCCAACTCAAGGTAGGTATAAGGTTTATATCATCGATGAGGTTCATATGCTTTCAATGGGAGCTTTTAATGCTTTATTAAAAACTTTAGAAGAGCCTCCCGAGCATGTAGTCTTTATTTTGGCTACTACGGAATTACAAAAAGTTCCAGCCACAATAATTTCACGTACTCAGCGGTATAACTTTAAACGAATTGATCAAAATGATCTAGTAGCTAGAATGCAGTATATTTTGGGTCAAGAAGGCATTGAGTATGAACCAAAATCTCTTGAAGTAATTGCGCAAATTGCTGATGGGGGAATGCGTGACTCTTTAAGTATTTTGGATCAGATTTTATCTTATGACCAAGATAAGGTAAAGTATGAAGATGCCTTAAAAATTACGGGTTATGCTGATCAAACTAAAATTGAAAATTTACTCTTATATTTACTTAATTATCAGACCCAGACTGCCCTTGACTTAGTGAAAAAATTAATTCAAAGTGGATCTTCTACTCAAAATATTTTAGATGAAGTTATCCAACTTACAGTCAAGGCGATGCTAGCAATTAAAGGTAATCAATTACAACATTTTTTAACTGAAAATTATCTTGATCAGATTAAAGACATAGATGAGAGCAGATTCTCATCAATTGTTAAACAGGCTAATGATGCATTAAATGATTTGCGTTATACTAATCAACAACAGATTCCACTCTTTGTTTTTATTGTGAACGTAACCCAAAAGCAAGCAGCAACTAATGCCCCGATTAAGCAAGGCCAAAATGATTCCACTTCAAGTATTGAATTAAATCAATTAAAAAAAGAGCTTAATACACTAAAAAATCAATTAGCAGAATTAAGAAATAATTCAACAACTAATGAAAATTGGACTAATGCAATAAAAAGAGAGGCTAAGACTTCTCAAACAAAGGAAACTTCTAATGTAACACAGGAAGTAACAACTAAGAAAAAATCGAAAAAGGCTAAAAAACAAACTATTGGCGCAAATAATCGCGATCAAGTTTATCACGTATTAGAGAATGCAACGAAAGAAGATATTGCAACAATAAAAGATATTTGGCCCGACCTTTTATCGATGCTAAAAGTATCACAAAGAGCAGTTTTAGAAGTTTTAGAACCTGTTGCTGCAAGTTCTGATCAAGTTGTTTTAAAATGTAAGTATGAGTTATGGTTTGAAAAGGCAACTGAAGATACTGATTTGTTAGAACAATTAGAAAATAATATTGCTCGCTTATCAAAACATAATTATGATATTGTGTTAATAGCTGATTCTGCTTGGGCACAAGTAAGAAATGATTTTGTTGCTAGTCATAAAGAAGAACTTCTTGCTAAAAAATTAAAAAAGATGGAAGAAAAAGAGCAGGAACAAAATAATCCAGATGCTAATAAAGCTACAGCTGAACAACAAAAAGAAGTAGTTGATAAGGCAAAAGAATTATTTGGAGACTTAGCACAAATTAAGGATTAGGTATTACAAATTTAGATAATTTAAATTTTTAATTAAGGGAGAGTACGATTATGAGTAAAGGTCCAAACTTTGGTGGAATGAATATGGGTAACATGCAAAGTTTAATGAAACAAGCTAAGAAGATGCAAAAACAAATGGCTGAAGAACAAGCTAATTTAGCTCAACAAGAATTTGTAGGCAAATCTGCTGATGATTTAGTAGTAGCTACCTTCAACGGCGATCGTAAATTAAAAGACTTAAAAATTAATCCTGAAGCAATTGATCCTGATGATCCTGATATGTTACAAGATTTAGTTATCGATGCCGTAAATAAAGGAATTAAAGAAGTAGAAGATGCTACACAAGCATCAATGGGAAAGTACACTAAAGGTTTAATGTAAAAATGCAATATCCATTACCAATTGCACGTTTAATAGAGAGTTATATGAAACTACCTGGTATTGGAGAAAAAACTGCAACCCGATTGGCCTTTTATACCTTAGATATGCCAAAAGAAGATGTAGACGATTTTTCGGCTTCCTTGAGGGATGTTAAAGTAAATCTCCATACTTGTTCAATCTGTGGTAATATCACTGAAAAAGATCCTTGTGATATTTGCAGAGATCCAGAACGTGATCAAACAACGATTATGGTAGTTGAACAGCCCAAGGATGTAATGGCTTTTGAAGATATGGGCGAATATAATGGTCTGTACCATGTGCTGCATGGAGTATTGTCACCAATGGATGGTATTGGGCCAGAAGAAGTAAATATCAAAAGCTTGATAACTCGCCTGCAAAAAAATGATCAGGTAAAAGAGGTCATTTTAGCGCTGAATTCTACTCCAGAAGGAGAATCAACGGCAATGTATATCAGTAAGTTGATTAAACCAGCTGGAATAAAAGTATCTCGTTTGGCTGCAGGATTGGCAGTAGGAAGCGATATTGAGTATGCTAACTCCATTACTCTGAAAAGGGCAGTTCAAGGGAGAACAACACTATGAGTTTATTAAATAGAGATCGCGTAAAAAAATTAGGTGACCAAGAATTAATTAACATTATTTCAAAATTACAAAATCAGCAGGCAAATCAAAAAATGTTTGATCAAACTACAATTGATTTGTCAGATGATAATCGCATTGCAAATCGAATCTTACAAGCCAAATATAATTTTTTATATGAAGAGGCTAGACGGAGAAACACAAAATCTAGTATCTTGGATAGTGTAGTCACACAATAAAATGTACCCATCAACGATGGGTATTTTTTTTGTAAAATTATTTGTTGCAAAAATGCAAGACTGTTTTTAATTAATTCTTTAAAGTAAACTTTAATGTAGGAGGGCAAAAATGAAAGGGAGATTAATTACTTTTGAAGGACCAGATGGTGCNGGGAAAACTACTATTATTAATGAAATACTTAAGCAAATTCCTGCATCAAAGCAAGCAAATGTATTAGTTACACGTGAACCAGGAGGATCAAAGATTTCAGAAACAATCAGACAAATTATTTTAGATCCTAATAATAAAGAAATGGATGACCGTACTGAGGCCCTACTTTATGCAGCTCAACGAGGACAACATGTAAATGAAACAATTATTCCAGCCTTGCGGGCGGGAAAGATTATTTTTTCTGATCGTTATATTGATAGCTCATTAGCCTATCAAGGTGTAGGAAGAGATCTGGGGATTGAATCAGTAAAAGCAATTAATGATTTTGCTACTAATAATTTAAGTGCTGACTTAACTCTATTTTTTGATATTGAGCCTGCAGCTGGTTTAGCTAGAATTAAAAAGCTACGTCCTAATCAAGAAGATCGTTTAGAACAAGAAAAACTAGCTTTTCATGAAAAGGTTTATGATGGTTATAAACAACTAGTTAGTTTGTATCCTGAACGTATTAAAAGTGTTGATGCTAGTCAATCAATTCCAGAAGTTGTAGAACAAAGTGTTAAAATAATTAAAAGTAAATTTCCTGATATATTTTAGAAGGGATTTGATTACCGGATGAAATTAATAATTGCTATTGTCCAAGACGAAGATGCGGCTGAACTTTCAAGGGCCTTAATTAAAAAAGAAATTCGTGCTACTAAACTGGCTACTAGTGGTAGTTTCTTAAAGGCTGGTAATACGACTTTTATGATTGGGATTGAGGATCAAAAAGTCGATGAAGTAATTGAAATTATCAAGACCTATTCTCATAAGCGTGAACAGTATTTGACGCCAAATATGGCGATGGGGTCAGCGATGCTGAATAAATCAGTTGAAGTTACAGTAGGTGGAGCAACGATTTTTGTGTTGCCAGTTGAAAGTTTTATTCATTTCTAATGATTGATTTAAAAAATAGTGGAAAACAGCAAGTTAAATTTTTAAATGATGCTTATAAGCACGGTAAAATTTCCCACTCTTATTTATTTGTGGATCCAATTCAAAAAAAGGCTTTAGCAACTGCCTACTGGTTGGCGTGTCGTTTTATGTGTACGGGAGATAATAAACCTGATGGTACATGTAACAATTGTCAACGCATTCTTAATGGTAATCACCCTGATGTTTTTTTAGTAAAGTTAAATGGAAAACAATCTCTTTCAATTGATCAAATTCGACCACTAAAAGAAGAGTTGGCTAAAAGTCCAGTTGAAGGAACTCATAGATTTTTTATTATTGAAAATGCGGAAAAGCTAACATTGGCTGCTAATAATGCGCTTTTAAATCTTTTGGAAGAACCTGTAGCTCCCGTAGTTACAATTCTGGTGACTAATAATGAGAATCAAGTTTTACCCACTGTTCGCTCAAGAACGCAAATTATTCATTTTGAAGAACAAGAATTTGATAATCGTAAGGCTGAACTTCTAGAATACGGGTTAAGTAGTGAAGAAATAGCGGATTTAACTAATTTTGATAAGCTAGAGCAAGAAGTAAAATATCTTTATCAAGAAATAAAGGAAAAAGATAATTTAGCTATTGTTAGGGCACATCATTTAGCTGAAGGTGCTTCAGCAGCCGAACAAAAGCTTGTATTTTTTTATCTGAAAAAATTTGCTTTAAATGAATTACAAGAAGAAGCAAGTAAACTAGCTGCAGCGCAAATGTTAAATTTGTTAATAACTTGTGATAAAATGCGGGCAAGTAATGTAAGTTTTCGTAACTGTTTAGATTATTTGGTTTTAAATTATTAGACTAAATAAAATAGTAAGTGTAGGTGTCAAAAATGGATCCATTTTCACAATTATCTCAATTGAAACAAGGTTTAGACGCAATGACTAAAACTGTTTCCGGCTTGGAAAACGATATGCTTGATATTTTAAAAGAGAATACCGAATTAAAAGTGGAGAACCAATTATTACGCGAAAAGGTAAATAAACTTGAGAAAAGAGAAGAGAATACTGGCTCTAAATCTCAAGCCGGTTTGAAATCATTACGAAGTATTTACAATTCAGGTTATCATATTTGCAATATGTATTATGGTTCTCATCGTGATGATGGTGAAGATTGCATGTTTTGCTTAGATATTTTAGATAATTTCGAAAATCATGCGCAAAAGCCAAAGAAGGATTAACTTATGCAAATACAAAGTAGTTTTAAAGATGATAAGATCGGTCATCTTTATTTAGTTCCGACACCAATTGGTAATTTAGAAGATATTACATTAAGAGCTAAAAGAATTTTGTCCGAAGCAGATTATGTAGCAGCCGAAGATACACGTACTAGTGGCATTTTATTAGAAAAAATTGGCGTGCATAATCATATGTTGTCATTTCATAAATATAATTCCAAGGAAAGAGCACCTGAACTAATTAAGTTGTTAAAATCGGGGAAGAATATTGCAGAAATTTCTGATGCCGGGATGCCAGTTATTTCTGATCCGGGTTATATTCTTGTACAAGAATGTATAAAAAATGATATTCCAGTTATTCCACTTCCGGGTCCATCAGCATTTGCTACTGCTTTAATTGCTTCAGGATTTGATGCTCAACCTTTTACTTATTATGGTTTTGTGCCGCGAAAAAGTAGCGAACAAAAAGTATTTTTTGAAAAAATGAGTAAGGCTAAGGCAACTTCAATTTTTTATGAGGCACCCCATCGTTTGAAAAAAACTTTAAAGACTTTAGAAGAAGTTTTGCCATCTGAACGTCAGATAGTCTGTGCTCGTGAATTAACTAAAATTCACGAAGAATTTATCCGTGGCACTGTGGCTGAAGTTAATGAATATTTTGCAGAACATGATCCACGCGGTGAATTTGTAGTTTTAATTTCTCCAAATGAAGAACAAGAAAAGGTACTTTCTTGGTCTGAGTTAATTAAACAAGTAGATGATTTAGTAGCACAAAGTATTTCTAAAAAAGATGCAATAAAACGTGTTGCCAAAGAAAATAAAGTATCCAAAAACGAACTTTATGATAAATATCATCAATAATGAGGTATTTAAATGTCAGCATACAAAATGAAACACACGATAACTTTTTCTGATGCAGATGAACAGGGAAGGATAAAGTTATCAACACTTGTAAGTTATATGATGGAAACTTCAAATAGACAGTTAGCACAGGGAAATGCAAGTGTGGAAGATTTCATCAAACGAGGAATTGGCTGGGTAGTTTTAGACTATCATTTTGAGATTGAACGTTTACCTAAGGCAAATGAAACGGTGATTTTTTCGGCTGATGTGGCAGGCTATAATCGCTTTTTCGCTTACCGTGATTTTGGTGTTACTGACGCAACTGGTCATGAAATTATTACCGTCCACAGTCAATGGGTTGTTCTTGATCTTAAAGAACGTAAAATCAAAGAAGCTGATCCAGAATTAATGGAAAGTTTTGGTAATTACGAACTAAAGAAGATGCCACGTTTTAAGCGAGTAAGGCCATTAAAAGAATATGATCAAAAGAATGATCAAAAATATCAAGTTAGGTATTATGATTTAGATACCAATCATCATTTAACAAATACCAAATATTTTGATTGGATCATTGATTCTTTACCAAGAGATTTTTTGAATGAACATCAGCCACAAATAATAGATATTTGTTTTAAAAAAGAAATTCATTATGGTGAAGATGCCATTGCTCATGTAAGTTTGGAAACAGAAAAACTTATTTCACGCCATGAAGTAGTTCACGAAGATGATATTGCTACTTTAGCAGAAATCACGTGGAAGTAAAAAGCATGACCCTGGTCATGCCTTTTTTAGAGAGGATTGCTTATTGAAGAAAACAAAGTTATCTTTAAAGAGACTAGTATTTTTGGCTATTTTGGTAGCTATAAATATAATTTTACAAAAAATTTCTTTTGGTCCGGCTTATTTAAAAGTAGGATTAGGCTTTATTGGGCTTTCCTTATTAGGTCTTTATTTTGGACCCATTTGGGGTAGTATTGGCGCAGGAATAAGCGACTTAGCAATGTCAGCCCTATTTGGAGTAGAAGGTGGCTTTTTTCCCGGATTTACTCTTTCAGCTATGCTTGCAGCGGGAATTTATGGCTGCTTTTTTTATAAGAAACCTTTAAAAATTTGGCGGATAGTGGTAGCGACAATCTTAGTTACTATAATTGTAAATATCTGTTTAAACACTTATTGGCTTCACTTATTGTATGGGTTAAATTTAAAGGCTGCTTTTACACAAAGGATTATAAAAGAGGCAATTGTTCCATGGATTCAGATGATTATTATTTATCTAGTTTTTGATGCATTACAACGTGTTAAAATAGTAAATAAATTCTAGAGGGATGAATAAGGTATGAAAATTTTAAGTATTACTACTGCTACTAACCATTTAAGCGTTGCGTTAACCGACAATCAAAATGTGATAGCAGAAAAAAATGAAGAAGATCAACGTAACCATAGTGAGCATTTAGATCCTTTGATTACAGAAATTTTAAAAGAAAATAATTTAAAATTAGCAGATATTGATCGTTTTGCAGTAGCACAAGGACCAGGTTCATATACTGGTCTTAGAATTGGGATTACCACCGCTAAAATGTTTAGTTCAATTCTTAATAAAGATTTGGTAGGAATTTCTAGCTTAGCGGCTTTGGCTAAGGGTGTTAATCAAGAAGAAAAGATTATTGTTGCAGAAATTGATGCTAGAAATAATAATTTCTTTGCTGGGGCNTATTTAATTGAAAATGGTCAAGTGAAAAATATTGTACCNGATGGACATTATGCNCTTGATGATTTATTGGATAAAGTGATTAAAGAAGCTGAAAAGAATAATTATGATATCACTTTTGTAGGCAGTTCAATTGAGAACTATCATGATCAAATTAGTTCAAAATTAGGAAATATTCAGTTTGATCAAGCCAGTGGCGATGTAAACGATATTCATGCTAAAAATATTGGTTTATTGGCCCAAGATGCGACCCCGATAGATCCTGATAAGATGGTTCCAAAATACTTACGTAGAACTCAGGCTGAATTAGATTGGCATAAGAAGACAGGAAAAGCATATGGCCCTGATAGCGAATATGTTGAAGAAGTTTAATTATTTTTTCCATCAACCAGAAATAGATTTATCATTTCCATCTTATGCNTTAAGGCTAAATAGCCAAACTTTCCAGGTTATGAAGGCAAGTGATGAGAATATTTCTGATCTTTTGGTGCTCGAAGAACAAGTTTATTCAGGCAAAACACCTTGGAGTAAGTTTTCTTTTGAAAGTGAATTAAAAAAACATGCTAATTCTATTTATCTAGTCGTATATGAAGGATCTACTTTAGTGGCCTTTGTAGGGATGCGNATGCAAGCACAAGAAGGTCATATTACGAATATTGCTGTAAAACCAACTTATCAACATCAAGGTATTGGAACCTATTTACTAAAAGTAATGATTGAACTGGCTAAGAAAAATCAAGCGGTACAAATGACTTTAGAAGTTAGAGTGGATAATGNAGGCGCTAAAAATTTGTACCAAAGCTTAGGNTTTAAACCAAATTTTNTAAGAAAAAATTATTATGCCGCTGAGCACATTGATGCTTTAAATATGATTAAGAATTTAACAAGTAATACACAGGAAGAAGTAGCAAATTGAGTAAAGAAAAAAAGGATGTCCGCATTCTTGCGTTTGAAAGTTCATGTGATGAAACTTCAACTGCAGTAATAAAAAATGGACGAGAAATTGAAAGTTTAGTTGTGGCAACTCAAATTAAAAGTCACCAAAGATTTGGTGGGGTAGTACCAGAAGTAGCCAGTCGTCATCATATTGAAGTAATTACCCAAATTACAAAAGAGGCGTTAGAACAAGCAAATACTAGTTGGGATGATATTGATGCAATTGCTGTAACTTATGGACCTGGACTAGTAGGTGCTTTATTAATTGGAGTAAGTGCTGCTAAAGCTGCTTCTATGGCTACCGGTATTCCTTTGATTGGGGTAGATCACATTATGGGACATATTATGGCTGCTCAATTAAAAGATGAAATTGAGTACCCGGCGATGGCTTTACAAGTTTCAGGTGGCCATACAGAAATTGTGCTTTTAAAAGATCCAACTCACTTTGAGATTATTGGTGACACACGTGATGATGCAGCTGGAGAAGCTTACGACAAAATTGGTCGTGTCTTAGGAGTAAATTATCCAGCAGGTAAAACAATTGATGAGTGGGCTCATAAAGGAAAAGATACTTTTAATTTTCCACGCGCTATGATGGAAGATGATGATTATGATTTTTCATTTTCTGGTCTAAAAAGTGCCTTTATTAATACTTGCCACCATGCAGATCAAATTCATCAAGAATTAAATAAATACGATTTAGCAGCTAGTTTTCAAGCAGCTGTTATTGATGTTTTGGCTCATAAAACACTTAGAGCAATCAAAGAATATAAACCCAAAACCTTTATTTTAGGTGGTGGGGTTGCCGCTAACCACGGGTTACGTGATCGTTTAAATGAAGAAATTGAAAAATTACCAGCAGATATTAAACCAAAGGTAATTCTACCTGATCTTAAGTTATGTGGTGATAATGCAGCCATGATTGGTGCTGCTGCCTACAATTTATATAATGAAGGCAAATTTAGTGATGAACATTTAAATGCTGATCCATCACTTGAATTACCTTATGCTGATCGGATGTTAAATTAAAATATTAAAGTAAGAGTCCTCTTAGAGGGCTCTTTTTTTAACAATTTAAAAGGTAAAGATTATAATAAGTTCGTAAGTTAAGAACCGAGAGGCTTTTAGGAGGTTATATAAATGGATAATGAGAAAAAGTTAAATTATTGGAGATGGATGGTAGAATCATGGCGTCGCCCAATGGGTGTGGAAGCTGACGCAAGCCATGGCTACGGAATTTGGACCTTAATTTGGGAAGATATTATTTTATTCTGGGGCTTTGAAGTTGCTGGTTCAAGTATTATTGATGCCGTTTTTGCTGGTGCCGCTGCTCAACAATTAAGTACCGAAGTAAATAAATTNTTATTTAGTTTAATGGTCTTAATTTTCTGTTTCCAAATTGTAACTGTTTTATGTTCAATGGTAGGCCACTTGTTTGTATTTGGTTCAGGCTCAATTGGTAATTTTTGGAGCTATGTTAACAAAGTGATGCAAGCAAGCAATTGGAATATTTGGATTTCAATTGTTGCCTTTATTTGCTTGTTGTTTACTTCAAATCTTGGTTTTGTAGTAGTTGGTTATCGTTTGACTTTATTATTCTGTGCTTTCTTTGGCTTAGCTGCTTTTGTTAATGTATTACGTGGCGAACCTGAAAATAAACCAGTTAAGCATGATACCTTTTATGGAGCTCTAATTTATGTAGTGCTTTTAGGATTTGCTTATGCTATCTTGATTGCATTATTTAGANTCGTTTTAAGTTTCTAAAGTTAAGTTAACAATATTTTTAAAAGAACTATTCATATTGTTGAATAGTTCTTTTTTAATGTTCGTATTTTTAAGATAATATGATTTATTTTTTTTATAAAGTAGGCTTTNCTTTCAAAATNTGAACTATNNGCAACATAATATTTAATAATGTTCGTAAATATCATTGACTTAAGTATCTGGTCTTGTTAAACTAGAAATCGGTTTAAGAAATAGTTTATATGAGGAGAAGTTCAATGACATCAGTTGCAGTTGTAGGAAGTCAATGGGGAGACGAAGGTAAAGGTAAAATTACCGACTTTTTGAGTAAAGAAGCTACGATGGCAGTTCGCTCAAATGGTGGTAATAATGCTGGTCATACTATCGAAATTGATGGTAAAGATTTTAAAATGCGTTTAATTCCATCAGGAATTTTTGCAGCAAGTAAAGGAGCTGTAATTGGTAATGGTACTGTTATCAATCCTGAAGTTATGTTCGAGGAATTAGATAATCTTGAAAAAAATGGTATTGATACTAGTAAATTAAGAATTTCTAATCGTGCTCATATCATCATGCCTTACCATATTAAGCAAGATGAATATCAAGAAGAAGCTAAAGGTGCTAATAAAATTGGTACTACNAAGAATGGNATCGGCCCAACTTATATGGATAAAGCTTCTCGTACCGGTATTCGTGTTTGCGACCTTTTAGAGAAAGATACTTTTGAAGAAAAGTTACGTACTAACTTAAAAGAAAAGAACGAATTATTTACTAAAGTATATGGTAANCCTGCACTTAAATTTGAAGATATTTTTGATAAATATTTAGAATATGGACAAAGAATGAAGAANTATGTAACTGATACTTCAGTGTTAGTAAATGATGCTTTAGACAATGAGGAAAAAGTTCTCTTTGAAGGTGCACAGGGAATCATGCTTGATATTGATGAGGGAACTTATCCATTTGTAACTTCTTCAAATACTATTTCTGGAGGAATTGCCGCTGGAATTGGTATTGGTGCTAACCGCATTGATCATGTAATCGGTGTATGTAAGGCTTACACAACCCGTGTTGGTGCTGGACCATTTCCAACTGAATTAACTAATGCAACGGGTGATAAAATTCGTGATATTGCTCATGAATATGGAACAGTTACTGGTCGTCCACGTCGTGTTGGTTGGTTTGATTCAGTTGCATTACGTCATGCTAAACGTGTATCTGGTTTAAATGCTTTAAGTTTAAACTTACTTGATGTCTTTTCTGGTTTTGATACTATTAAGATTTGTACTGCTTACGAACTAGATGGTGAAAAGATTGATTACTATCCAGCAAGTTTAAAGGAATTAGATCGTTGTAAACCAGTTTATGAAGAGCTTCCAGCATGGGAAGAAGATATTACTCAAATAAAGAACTATGAAGATCTTCCTGAAAATGCCAAGAAGTTCTTGAAGCGTATTGAAGAAGTTACTGGCTTACCACTAGTTACTGTGTCAGTGGGACCAGATCGTGAACAAACTATCGTTATTAAGAATCCATGGGAAATGTAATAAATGCTTGAACGTTATACTCGCCCGGAAATGGGCAAAGTTTGGACAGATGAAAATCGTTATAAGGCTTGGCTAAAAGTTGAAATTGCGGCAACCAATGCTTGGGCAGAACTAGGTGAAGTACCAGCAGAAGATGCTAAAAAAATTGCNGAAAATGCTAGTTTTACAGCTGAAAGAGTAGCTGAATTAGAGGCAATTACGCATCATGATGTGGTAGCATTTACCCGTACTGTTTCTGAAAGNCTTGGTGAAGAAAAGAAGTGGGTTCACTTCGGTTTAACTTCTACTGATGTAGTAGATACAGCCCAAGGTGTACTTTTAAAAGAGGCTGATGAAATTATTCGTAAAGATCTAGCCGANTTAAAAGAAACGATTGCACAAAAGGCTCGTAAATATAAAAATACGGTTATGATGGGAAGAACTCATGGTGTTCAAGCTGAACCAACTACTTTNGGGTTAAAGCTTGCACGTTGGTATACCGAACTTGAACGCGATATTGAGCGNTTTGAACATGCGGCTAAAGGAGTAGAATCAGGTAAAATTTCTGGAGCNGTNGGAACTTTTGCTAATGTTCCACCTGAAGTTGAAACCAGCGTTTTAAAACAATTAGGTTTAACCCAGCAACCAGTTACTTCACAAGTTTTACCACGTGATTTACATGCTGAATACATTGCCATGCTTGCTTTGATTGCAACCAGTATTGAAAATTGGGCCACTGAAATTCGTTCTTTACAACGTTCTGAAATTCATGAAGTTGAAGAACACTTTAGAGCAGGTCAAAANGGTTCCTCTGCAATGCCNCANAAGCGTAANCCAATTGGATCAGANAACTTATGTGGCATGGCCCGAGTAGTGCGTGGTAATGTCGTAACTGCTTATGAAGATGTGGCGTTATGGCATGAAAGAGATATTTCTCACTCGAGTGCTGAAAGAGTGATTTTGCCAGATACTACAATTGCTATCGATTATATGCTTCATCGTTTTAATAATATTTTGCGTAATTTGGATGTTTTTCCAGAAACAATGCTCAAAAATATGAATCGAACTTATGGTTTGATTTATTCACAAAGAGTTTTATTGAAGTTAATTGATGAAGCAGGNTTATCACGTGAAAAAGCATATGATATGGTACAAAAATTAACTGCTAAATCATGGAATGAGCAANTACAATTTAGAGATTTAGTTGAAAATAGTGAAATTATGAATTACTTGACTGAAGCAGATATTGATGATGCCTTTGATTATCATTATCACTTACGACATGTAGATGAAATTTTTGAAAANTGTGGNNTAAATTAGGATCAGGCNAAANGGCNTGATCCTTTTTATTGTATTAGCTTGTAGAAAANGAATAGAATCGAAATGAAGAAATGAATAGGTAAGATAAATTGAATTATAGAGATGAGTAATGAAANAATGGTAAAAACCAAAACCGCGAAACANATTTTACGTAAACCTTTTACCTCTGAAATCACTTATATATTATTNGGAGCGATTATTACTGGNCTAGCAACTGGCTTTGTAGTAAGTGTATTTCGTTGGTTAATTGATCGAACGATGGAAGGATTATTTATTATTTATCCAGTTATGGGNCACCATCTGTGGNTATTAGTACCATATNTTGGTTTTATGTTTGTAATTAGCTGGTTAATTAGTAAAGTAATTAAGTCCCATATTGATAACTTAGTTGGTTCAGGTGTGCCGCAAATTGANGCTGTTTTCTTAAACGAAAATAAGATGTCGTGGTGGACAATNTTATGGCGNAAATTTGTTGGTGGNCTATTAGCTATTTGTCCNGGATTAATGCTTGGTCGTGAAGGTCCTTGTATCCAAATGGGAGCAATGATTGGTCAAGGTGTGGATAAAAATCTTATACATACTAAAAAAGAATTAAGCCAACATTTGTTATTCCAATGTGGAATTGCAGCTGGTTTATCAGCTGCCTTTTCTGCACCATTGGCTGGAGTTTTATTCCTAGTAGAAGAAATTACTTTTAGGTTCAAACCAATTGAAGTAATTGCGGCTCTAATTGCTAGTTTTTGTTCAGATTGGGTTACTTTATTGTTCTTTGGTACTACGCCATGTTTATATTTACCTGTCAAAGGAACCCTACCTCTAAAGTATTATTGGATTATTTTGATTTTAGGAGTTGTTTTAGGATTATTTGGCTATCTTTATCAATACTGTTTGTTAAGTTTGAAACCAATTTATAGCAAAATCACTAAAATCCCCAGAATCTATCACAGTATTATTCCCTTACTATTAATTATTCCTGTCGGATTATGGAATGCAAAAATTTTAGGTGGTTCACACGTCTTTATCAGTAGTTTATCAACAACTAAGTTTATGAACTTGATGATTAATAATTCCTGGGAAATAATTTTTCTACCTTTAGCATTTTTTGTGGTTAGGTTTATCTTTTCCATGATTTCTTATGGTAGTTCAGTTCCTGGTGGTATTTTTATGCCTATTTTAGCTTTGGGTGCCTTGTTAGGTGCCTTCACAGCGACTTTATTAATTCATCTCAATATATTACCCACGATTTACTATCCTCACCTAATCGTAATTGCGATGGCGGCTTATTTTGGCTCAATTGAAAAAGCTCCTTTTACAGCAATTTTATTATTAACAGAAATGGTTGGTAGCGTTGAACAAATATTACCGATGGTAATTACTACTTTTATTGCTTATTACGTAGTTGATCTTTTAGGTGGTCGTCCAATTTACGAGGCATTACGTTTGCAAATGAATTATAAATAAAGCTACTAAATAAAATGTAAAGAATTTAAGCAAAAAGAACAATGTGTTAAAATTTAAATAACAAAAAAACAACATACGGTATAGATTTAGGGGAAAATTATGAAGAAATTATCTCGTAAAAATACTTTAGAAAGAGAAAAAAGTACTGGACAAGTACGTCAACATTTCTCATTTAGAAAACTTAATTCTGGTTTATTAGTATCAGCTGCAATTGGTGCCTTTTTAATTTTTGATAATAATACTGCGCATGCGGCTACTGTGCCTGATAAGGGAGCAAATGATGCTGCTTCAACAGCAGAAAATCAAAATTCTGCAAGCCAAAAGCTTCAACAAAAAGAAGTAGCTTTAACAGCTAATAATAGTCAAAGTGAAAATAATAATAACCAGAGTAATAAGACTAACTCTGAAAATAGTGCAGATGATGCTGCTAAACAAAATCCACCAGTTACTACAAATATGGTTCAAAATTCTGACTTAGGCGTGGCAGACAAGCAGGCCCAAAATGTGAATGGGGATGCTACAAAAAACGATAGTGAAAAGTCTATTGTCGAGGCAAAGAAGGTAACTGAAAATAAGTCAGTTGATCAAAATGATGATAATTCGGCAAAAACTGCTAATTCAAATGTACCTCAGATAGCGCCAATAATTTTTGCTGTAACGCCACCAAACACTCCAATTGATTCTTCTAATGGTGCATCATTAACTATGGATAATAATCAGGTGGGAAGTGTAAATGGCAATGATATCATTAAATTAACGCTACAAACTCAAAATCCAGGTACCTATGTTATTACTATTCCGGATAGTACTATATACAATGTTTCTGCTATTGGAGTAAATCCAATGTATGGAACAGTGAAACAAAATGGTAACACATTTACCTATAACATAACCTGGAATGGTCCCTTTAATGCAACAATTAATATCACGACGAATAACAATTATGGAGCTCAATGGAATATTCCTCTTCCTATTGGTACAACCGAAAAAACGATTACTTGGACGGCTGATGGTGAACAACAACCTCCATTAACTTTTAATCAAACAATTAAACCAAATTGGAATCCCCAAACACCGACACGTACCAACCCTAACTCCACTATAATTAAAGGAATACCTGTTGATACCGATGTGACTTATAGCTTTTCAATAAATGAAACATCTGGGGTACAATGGAGTCAATGGGAATCGGCGCGCATTAATAGTGCAGTTAACTATGGAACAACAATTACAATTCCGGTTCCAGAAGGATTTACTTTAAATGAGGCTGCTACAAAGAGTTTAAATGCATTTAAGGATAAGACGACAATTACTCAGCCTGGCGGTAAGGGCAGTGATATCATTATTGATGTCCCTAAAGGCTCTGGTAGTCAAAATTATCAAGGAGCCGCTCCTTATCAATTGGTCGGTAGTTATGATATTCCCCAACCAGAAAATGATTTAAAAGTTTCTGCGGATAAACCAATTACAATTGTACAAAAATTAGGTGATGGACCAGATGCCCAGACCATGGAAGCGACTCTTCCTTCTTTTTCTGACACTATAATTGGTACACATTCAAATATTAATCCAGGTGATCTTACATATGGGATTGCTGGAGCATATGCTAGTAAACTTCTTCCAGCTAGTGATGATAATAGTGAGATAGTCGTAAACTATTTCTCTTTTGGAAACACTACTATTTTTCCATATAAAGATAGTTTTAAGATTAAAATGGACTTTCCTGATGGCCTAACAGTTAACAAAATAAGTACTCCAGTTAGTGATACAAAGTTACCAGGTACTACCAGTTATGGTTATACGATTACTTTAACTAACGGAAGTACATTGACGGGTACAGTAGCTGCTGGTCAAGCCGTAGAAGTGCCTGCCGGAGATAATATTTCATCGGCTACTTTTATTCCAAACTTAGTTGCTATTGGTGCCCAAACAGATAATCCACCTGCTAATACTATCTCTGGGCAAAACACAACAGCCGTTGAATTTATTGCTTATGGGCATGTAAATAAAAATTATCAAGATGGTACTTCTATTCCAAATGGTGCAGAATTGACATCTACCCTTACTATTGATGCAACTACTCCTACTGGAACAGTTATGACTGCTAATGCTGCTATTAATCAAACAGTTGTATTATCAGATGAACTAACGAGTGGGATTGGTTTATGGCCTGTTCAAAATATCAGAACAAGTGGAGCATTGGATGCAGGCTATCTCTCTACTTTTGTTTATACTTGGGGGCCTGATTATAATAACGTAACCACAACCAATGTTTATGAACCGATTTTTTATTATGTGATTCCTGCTACTACGGGTGTAAATACACCGCTTCGCTTAGTTTCGCCAAATTCAAATAATGGTGTTACTGGTAACCCAAAGCTTTCTCAATTTGTAGTAGATGGGAGAACTGTAGTTAAAGTAGACTATACGGGCACAGGATATTATTTTAATGCTAATCTGGGTGCTAATAATCAACTTCATTTAGATAATAATGCAGATGCGGCTGATAGTTCGACTCCTTGGGATATTTATGTAGTAAGTCCTACAACTAGGTTAACAAATACTAAGTATTCGGACAGTACAAAGAATAATTTCTCAACTGATCCAGTCGATAATCCATTTGATCCTGCTTGGGTACAAGGAAATCTAACTAATCTTTATCACGCTGGTGGTGGCATGTGGCTTATCCAACAAGTTGCCGGTATTGACTCTGCAGCGATGGCAAAGGGAAATATGGGTGTAGATTTTACCACTAATGGCATGTCAGATGATAAAAAATCACCAGATATGGATATCTCATTATCAATTCCCAATGGAACAAGTCAAGATGTAACAAATGTCAATGCTTATGTGTCAGTACCACAAACTTCCCTTGGTTCAAAATTTGATTTTATTGTAAATGGTCCAGCTACCTTTAATAAACTTGCTGGGACAGTCGTAAATGATTACACTATTACTTACTCTGAGCAATCATTTGATCTTTATAAAAATGGAGAACCAACTGGAGATTCATTTAAAACTGCGGATCAAATCACTGATTGGAGTAAAGTTAAGACAATTAGAGTTTCAGCATCTAAAGTTAGTGTCAATAATACATTGGGTAGAATAATAATTCATGGTAGTGATCCTAATATTGCCGAAGATGCTGGGGATATTGGATATGTACAAACTGCCCTTTATACAAAAGAATATAAGCCTTATAACGATAAGGATAATCCAGTAACTCTTACTATTATAGGTAGCGCAAATATCACATCTCGTTATAGTTACGTAGATCAAGATGGAGCTACCAAGACAATTGATATTCCGGATCTAACTTATAATTTAAATGATAATCAGGATACAATGCCTACTGAAACCCAAGTTTTATCTAACTTAACGGCTGCCGATAAGGCTTTAATTCCAGATGGTTACGTGGTTGGTAGTGTACAGTTAATTGGACCAATTGAGAAGAGTTGGCAAACTGATGCCCCTATGGGAACACCTGAATTTGGTCAACAAGTGAAGTATTACTACAATAATGCTGTTGTTCAATACAACTTAGTTAAGAGATATGCTACTGAAACTACGACTAAAGATGTTACTAGAACAATTAATTATGTAGATCAGACTACTAACACTGCTATGCCAACTGACTTGGTGAAAGGTCAAACTCAAACTGTAACTTTAACTCAAGTTGCAGTGAAAAATGATGCTGGCGAAATAATTGGTTACAATACTTCTGGAACTTGGAATAACGGAATTTATACTCCAAGTACAGATAGTAATGGTCAAATTAAAGTTGATGTAACCGATGCTGCCAATTCATGGATGAATGGTTCTAATGTGAAATGGACTGTTGTAACTAATCCAGACCTTACGGTTGATGGTTATAAAGGACCATTTGATTCAGATGGTACTGCTTATCCAACTATTGCCGAAGTAGCAGTAAATGGAACAACTACAGATAGTAATATCACTGTTTACTACTCTGAAAATACTATTGATGTACCACCAACTGATCCAAAGAATCCTGGCGATCCAATTACAGGTACTAACAAGGATTATCCAAATGGTGTAACCAAGGATGATCTTAATAAGACCGTTACAAGAACCATCAATGTAATTGATGCTAATGGTCAAACTGTAAACCAAGAAGTTCAAACAGTTAAGTACACTCGCACAGCTACTGTGAATGTAGTAACTGGCAAGGTTGTTAAATATACTGATTGGAAGGCTGAAAACAGTGATTGGGCTGCATATGCACCAACTTTAAAAAATGGTGAGGGTATCCAAGCTATCGTAGGTGCTAATGGTCAAGCCTACAGCAATGTAACTAAAGATGGCGACACACTCACTGGTGTAGGATCATATACTGTACCTAATACTGATACAAAAGATAATGATGAAACAGTAAACATTTACTTGAATATGGTAATTACTCTTAACGGAACTAGAACAATTACCTACAAGACTTACGATAATAATAATCAGCTTACAGATACTACGGTAGATAATTCACAAAAAGTGACTCTTACTGGTAGTCAAACCTTTGATCCAGCTAGAAATAAGGTTGTTTACTCATTTGATCAAACAAGTGCAACTTACCAAAGTCTTAAAGTACCAGTAAAAACTGGCTACTACGCTTCAGCTAGTGATATTACAGCCAAAACTGTAAATATCAATGACGCAGATCCAATTCATAGTAATTTGGATGATAGTGTTACTGTCAACTACCACCCAATGGGTGAAGTGATTCAAGTAGATCAAGATGGTAATCAAATAGAGGGTACTACTCCGGTAATTTATCCAAATGATCCAGATGATGCTACTAAGGCAGGAGAAGTAACCGTACCTGCAGCACCAGAAGGTTGGGTAATTGTAGATCCAGAAAAAGGTAATCCATTTACGCCAACAGATCCTGGTCATGATACTAAGATCTACTATGAAAAATTAGATGAAGTAGTTCCAAAAGAAAGAAAAGTTAATAGAACTATTACTTATATCGACTGGAATACAGGTAAAGCTATTCCAACTTCTATAATCTCTCCAACAGTACAAACAGTCACCTTGATTCAATATGCAGTATATGATCCAGATGGTAAATTACTTGGGTACAATACCAACGGAACTTGGGAAAATGGCAAATATGTTCCAGGTAGAAAAGTAAAAAATGATCAGTATGCGGCAAATGAATCAGATCCAGCTAAATCATGGTTGGTAGCTCCTGGTACAAACTTCCCTGAATCAACTAATCCTGATCTAAAAGAATATGGTTATTCNGGTCCATTTNAAGCAGATGGTACAACTGCTTATCCAACNATTGATNAAGTAGAAGTAACTGGANAGACTACTAATAGTGAAGTAAAAGTTTACTACACTGAAGATGTNNTNACNGTTCCACCANNTNANCCAANAGTTCCAGGTGATNNNGGTAAGATNCCAAATATCNCNGGTACNAAGA
>JAAVAW010000010.1:134104-137852 GCA_014803905.1 Lactobacillus sp.
TATCCANATGGNGTAANNGNTAGTGATNTNAACAAGACTATNACTNGNACCATTAAGATNGTTGATGCTNATGGCAATCCAGTTGGAGATCCAATTNTTCAAAAAGTTACCTACAGNCGNACGGCCAAAGTTAATGTNGTAACTGGTCATGTAGATTANGANNATTGGACTTCTGATAAGAAAAACTGGGATAGCTATGNACCAACTTTACAANCTGGTGAAGGTATCCAAACANTAANTGATGGNAATGGTCAACCATACTCNAATCTTACTAAGAACGGTAATGTAATTACTGGTGTAGGNGCNCAAGATATTACTTACAGTGCTACTGATAAAGNTGNTCAGACAGTAATTATTTACTTGAATAAGGCAGTGTCATTTACTGGTACTAGAACTATTACTTATAGTTTCTATGACAAAGATGGTCAAAAGACATCAACTGAAAATGGTGAACCTCAAACTGTNACAGTNTCAGGAAGTCAAACTTTCGATCCAGCAACTAACNAAGTTGTTTACACATTTGAAAATCCAAGTGCAANTTATCCATCTGTANATGNACNAGTAAAGACTGGATACTATGCTTCAACTAGTGCAATTAGCGATGATACAGTAAGTATTAATCAAACTAACCCACAAAATAGTGACTTGAATGCTACAGCTAATGTAGATTACTACCCAATGGGTGANGTTATTCAAGTAGATNGNGATGGAAATCAAATTCCNGGNACNACNCCAGTAACTTATCCAAATAATNCTACTGATCCAACTAGGGCCGGAGAAGTAACTGTACCTAAGGCACCAAATGGCTGGGTAATTGTTACACCAAGTGAGGGTAATCCATTTACTCCAACTNATCCTGGCAAAGATACCACGGTTGTTTATGAAAGATTAAATGAAGTAACTGAAAATACTAAAGATGTTACTAGAATCATTAACTATGTGGATAAAGATGCTAATGCACCAATGCCAACTAATTTGGCACCAACAGTANNNCAAANNGTAACTTTAACGCAATATATCGTTAAAGATGCNAGTGGCAAGGTACTTGGTTACAACACTTCAGGAACTTGGGAAGATGGTAAGTACACTCCAAGTANAGAAGNNAATGGNCAAATCAAANTAGACACGACTGATGAAAATCAATCATGGATGAATAGTACTAATGCAAAATGGGCANCNGTAACTAATCCAAACTTAGCTATNGCTGGTTACTCAGGTCCATTTGAAGNANATGGNACTACTNCATATCCAACNATTGCAGAAGAANCNNTAACTGGTACAACNGNANATAGTACNTTAACTGTTTACTACACTGAAGATACTGTAACTGTNCCNCCAACTGAACCACATNAACCTGGTGAACCAATTGGAAATACCCATAAACAATATCCTNAGGGTGTNGAAGAAAATGATTTAAANAAGACCATTACTCGTACNATTAATGTATANGATGCAAATGGTAATNTCGTTGGANNNCCAGTATTACANACCGTTAAGTACAGTCGNACNGCTACAGTAAATGTNGTAACTGGAGACGTTAAATATAGTGANTGGACAGCCGAAAACGGTAAAGGTAATTGGGATGAATACGCACCAACTTTACAAACTGGTGAAAGTATTCAAACTATAACTGATGCTGATGNCCAAACTTATGACAATGTTACTAAAGATGGTAATAAGCTCACTGGAATAGGTGCACAAGATATTTCAAATACTGCTACAGCTAAGGATAATGATGAAACAGTAAATATTTACTTGAATAAGGAAGTCACATTTACT
Source organism: Lactobacillus sp. (assembly GCA_014803905.1). Lineage (GTDB taxonomy): Bacteria > Bacillota > Bacilli > Lactobacillales > Lactobacillaceae > Lactobacillus. The sequence continues at coordinate 135,884 of JAAVAW010000010.1, forward strand.
GGTACTAGAACCATTACTTACATNACTCATGAAAAGGATGGTCAAACTAGTTCAACTGAAACAAAACAAAATGNGACNGTTTCAGGAATCCANAGTTACGATCCANCNACTGATAAAGTTGTTTACACATTTGAAGATCCAAGTGCAACTTATAGTAAAGTNGANACGCCNGTTAAGGATGGATACTATGCATCNGCTAGTCAAGTGGGAGAAGAAACTAAGANCNTTAGTGAAANTNNTCCACAAGACAGTGANTTNAATGCGACAAGCTANNGTAGANTACNACCCAATGGGTNANGTGATNCAAGTAGATGGNGATGGNAATCCAATTCCNGGTACNACNCCAGTACCNTATCCAAATGATCCNNNTGATCCAACTAAGGCTGGNAANGTAACTGTNCCNCCNGCACCAGAAGGCTGGGTAATTGTTACTCCTAGTGATGNNGATCCATTTACCCCAACTGATCCTGGTGAANACAAGAAGATTGTTTATGAAANATTAGATCANGTAACNGAAAANANTAAAGAAGTTACAAGAANAATCAACTATGTNGATAAGACNACTGGNCAACCAATGCCAACTAATTTGGNNCCAACAGTANNNCAAANNGTAACTTTAACGCAATATATNGTTAAAGATGCCAGTGGCAANGTNCTTGGTTACAACACTTCAGGAACTTGGNNAGATGGTAAGTACACTCCAAGTAAAGAAGACTAATGNNCAAATCAANGTAGATACGACTGATGAAGCTANGTCNTGGATGAATNGTTCTAATAAGAACTTTGATAANGTAACTAATNCAAACTTGACTNTAGATGGTTACAGCGGTCCATTTGATAATGAAGNCAANGATTATCCAACTGTAGTTGAAATGACCGTAGATGGGGAGACTCCTGATAAGACACCTATCACTGTTTACTACACAGAAAATACTGTCACTGTTCCACCAGATAAGCCAATAGTTCCAGGTGATGACGGTAAGATTCCAAATATCCCAGGTACCAAGATTCCATATCCAAATGGAGTAAGTGATAGTGATTTGAACAAGACTATCACTAGAACCATTAATGTTTATGATGCAGATGGTAAACTTGTTGGTACNTCAGTAGTTCAAGAAGTTAAGTACAGTCGNATAGCTACAGTAAATGTGGTAACTGGAGACGTTAAATATAGTGATTGGACAGCTGAAGATAATAAGGATAATTGGGATGAATACACACCAACTTTACAAACTGGTGAAGGTATTCAAACTATAACTGACGCTAGCGGTAAGACTTACACTAATGTCACTACAGATGGTGGTAAGATTACTGGAATAGGGGCACAAGATATTTCAAATACTGCTACAGCTAAGGATAATGATGAAACAGTAAATATCTACTTGAATAAAGAAGTCACATTTACTGGAACTAGAACTATTACTTACAATACTTATAATCATGATAATAAGCTGATTGATAGTAAGGATAGTTCACAACATGTTTCAATTACTGGTGTTCAAACTTATGATCCAGCTAAGAAGCAAGCTGTTTACACATTCGATAACCCAAGTGCAACTTATTCAACTGAGAAGGTACCAGTAAAGGATGGTTACTATGCATCAGCTAATGAAGTTGAATCTAAGACTGTAACTATTGATTCAAGTGATCCAGTACATAGTAATTTAAATGATCATGCTACTGTCAATTACTATCCAATGGGACAATTAATTCAGGTAGATGGTGATGGGAATCAAATTCCTGGAACTACTCCAGTACCATATCCAAATGATCCTTCTGATCCAACCAAGGCAGGAGAAGTTACTGTACCGCATACACCTGAAGGTTGGGTAATCGTAANTCCAAGTGATGGTAATCCAATTACTCCAGCTAACCCTGGCCTTAATACAAAGATCTATTATGAAAAATTAGATGATGCAGTTCCAGCATATAGAACGATTAATAGAACAATTACTTATGTAGATTTGAA
>JAAVAW010000011.1 GCA_014803905.1 Lactobacillus sp.
ATTACTACAATAACAAAAGAATCAAGAGCACAATAAAAAACCATACTCCGATTCAATATCGAAATATGGTTTTAAATCAAGTAGCTTAATAATATGTCCTAATTTTGGGGTTCATATCATTTTAGGAAGTTCTTTTTTTACTAGTTATTTACTAAAGCTCGTTTAGCCAATTCAAAATCACCTAATGTAGCTGAGCCATTATCAGCAACTGCGGGACGAACGATTAATTCATTCAGATCTGGTGTAGCTACATAGTTATTATTAAATTCATCAAAATATTTTCTAACTTGCTTTAAGTCATTTTCATTTAGAACAGAGCCACCCACAACCATTACGTCAGGACGCATAGCCATATATGAATTATAAAGCACCTGTGCTACATAGTAACTTAAATAAGTAAAGACCTTATTATCTCTTGATAAATCTTCCCCAGCTATACCTGTCCGTCCTTTAAGCGTTGGACCAGCGGCCATTCCTTCAGCACATTTATTGCCATGGAAAGGACAATTACCTGCATAATCATCTCCAGGATAAGTACGAATAAACATATGCCCAATTTCTGGGTGATTATTTAGGCCAATAAACTTACCAGCCTGCACAACTCCAGCACCAATTCCGGTACCAATTGTAATGTAGTAGTAAGTTTTTTGGTCGTCCTTACCACGTGCAATATATTCTCCATAAGCCGAAGCATTAACATCAGTAGTCATTACAACTGGAATATGTAATTGTTGTTCAAAAAATCCCTTTACATCAGTCCCTGACCACCCACGTTTTGGGGTATCTAAAATATAACCATAAGTACGAGAATTAGGATTAATATCAATTGGCCCAAAAGTTCCAATACCTAACGCCTCAACTGGATGCTCTTTAAAAAATTCAAGACTCTTTTGTAAAGTTTCTTTTGCATTAGTAGTTGGAACTCTCTTCTTAGCTACAATTTTATCTGTTTCAGTATCCTTAACAGCTAAAATAAATTTAGTTCCGCCAGCTTCAATACTCCCTAGAAATTTTCCTTGAGCCATCATAAGTCCTCATTTCTTACTTAAATAATCTATATTTTATTATAGCAATAAATAAAACGCTTACAACACTTAATTCATTGGTGGTGCATCATGTGCATAATCTAAATTTGAAAAACGATTATAAGGTTTAGAGAACATCAATTTCACTGTACCACGACTACCGGAGCGGTTCTTTTCAATGATTACTTCTACTTCACCATTATCTTCTTCAGGAGCTACTTCACCGTTATCTTCATCATCACTTTCATCGCGATAATAATCTTCACGATAAAGAAAGGCAACAATATCGGCATCCTGTTCAATAGACCCTGATTCACGAATATCAGATAAAACTGGACGTTTATCTTGTCGTTGTTCAACCGAACGTGACAATTGAGATAAAGCAATAACGGGAATATGTAGTTCCTTAGCTAGCTTTTTTAATTGCCGTGAAATTGCTGAAACTTCTTGTTGTCGTGATTCACTACGTGGCCCTTCAATTAATTGCAAATAATCAATAACAATTAATCCAAGATTTCCTTTTTCTTTAGCCAATCTTCTAGATTTCGCACGAATTTCACTCATTTTAATACCAGGAGTATCGTCAATGTAAATATTCGTTTTTGCTAGTGAGCCTGTGGAAATAACTAATTTTTTCCATTCTTCTTCAGTTAATTGACCTGTTCTTAAATGTTGGGAATCAATTAATCCTTCTGAAGCTATCATTCTTTGAGCTAATTGTTCAGCACCCATTTCTAGAGAAAACATGGCTACTGTTTTATCGGTGTGAAGACCAACAAATTGAGCCACATTTAAAGCAAAAGCAGTTTTACCAACACCAGGACGTGCAGCAAGAATAATTAATTCATCTGGTTGAAAACCTGTCGTCATACGATCTAATTCTTGGAACCCTGTTGGTAGTCCTGTAACATCAGTATCATCTTCAGAAATNNTATTAAGNGTTTCNACAGTATCNTTNATNACNTCACGNANNGATCTAAAATCNCCTGTAGTATTTTCNTGTGAGATATTTAAAATCGCACTTTCGGCATCATCCAAAATATCAGTTACATCATCTGAGTCAGTAATAGCATTTTGAATAATTCTTTGACTAGTATTTACTAAATTACGTAAGATTGCCTTTCTTTTTACAATCTTGGCATAGTAAGTTATATGTACTGCTGTTGGTGTTGCCAAGGTCAGTTCTGAAACATAAGCAATACCACCAATATCTTCTAATTGATTATTTTTCTTTAATTCATCTTGTAAAGTAATCGGATCGATTTCTTCGCCGCGATCTGCAATATTGATCATAGCTTGAAAAACAAGACGATTAGCTCTTTCATAAAAATCATCCGGCTGCACAATATCTGACGCATCATTGATTGCTTCAGGATTTAAAAAGACGGCACCTAAGACCGCCTTTTCTGCATCACTATCGTGAGGGATTTGTTGAGATACAACATTATCCATATTTAATTAGTTTTGCTCCGTAATATGTACTCTAATAGTTGATTCTACGCCCTTAAATAACTTTACAGGAACGTTAGTATATCCTAAAGCCTTGATNGGTTCNGGTAAGCCTAACTTACGTTTATCAATTTTAATACCANATTGTTGTTCTAAACCTTCAGTAATCTTTTTACCTGATACTGAACCAAATAATCTGCCATCAGTTCCGGCTTTTGACTTAAATTCTACAACAGTTTTGTCAGCTTCAAGTTGCTTTTTGATACTTTCTGCTTCCGCTTTTTCAGCTTCATAAGCATCTTTTTCGGCNTTTTCAACACGCTTTAGGGTATTAAGATTAGNACTNGTTGCTTCTTTAGCAATACCACGCTTAATTAAAAAGTTTTGAGCATATCCATCGGGTACNTNCTTAACGTCTCCTCGTTTACCTTTACCCTTCATATCTTTCATAAAAATAACTTTCATTTCGGAACCTCCTATTCATTTTCTTGATTATATTCATCAATTGCTTTTAGCAATTCTTCTTTAGCTGTNTCAATATCTACATCTTTTAATTGAGCTGCCGCGTTTGATAAATGGCCACCACCGCCCAATTTTTCCATAATAATTTGAACATTAATTTTACCAGTNGAACGGGCCGAAATACCAATCTCAGTTTTANTGCGTCGTGCTATTGCAAAACTTGCTTCTACATCTTCTAATGATAAAGCAGTATCGGCAGCTTGAGCAACAATAACAGGATCATAAATNTTATCATTTTCACCCATTAAAAGTGCNNTATCTGAGTTAATCATTTCAATTGTCGAAACCAAATGTACTCGTTGNAAGTAATTATTAATATTCTCTTTTAATAANTCACCTACAACTGAAGAATTAGCACCAATTGAACGTAAATAACTAGCNGCATCGAAGGTTCTCGTTCCAGTGCGGAGAGAGAATTCCTTTGAGTCAACAGTAATTCCTGCTAACATCGCTGAAGCTTCTAANGAATTTAGTACTCCNTCTCCTCCTTGAGGTTGGTATTCAATCATTTCTGTGACCAACTCACAAGTAGATGACGCATAGGGTTCAATGTAAACTAACATTGGATTTTCTGGGAACTCTTCACCACGACGATGGTGATCNATCACTATCAATCTATTCTTCAANCGATCATAAAGATCTGGATCATAGGTAATTGANTATTTNGAGTGATCAGTTAAAACTAATAATGATTGATCAGTTGCTTTATTTAGCGCTTCTGATGGACTGATAAACATATCTTTATCAACCNCGGCCTCTTTCATCTTAGCAATTAATTTACCAACATCATAGTTCACTTCACTTGTATCTAACACCACATGCGCATTTACTCCATGAACTTTAGCAATTTTTACAATTCCGATAGCTGACCCAATTGCATCTAAATCAGGATTACGATGGCCTTGAACAAATACATGGTCAACACCCTTAAAGAGTTCTTCAATGGCCTGAGAGACCATCCGAGCTCTAACACGAGTTCTTTTTTCCATCGGGTTAGATTTACCTCCGTAAAAGTGAGCGTTACTTCCAGGTTGTCTAACGACTACCTGATCTCCCCCACGACCTAGAGCTAAATCAAGATTTGATTGAGCCTGCTTTGCAATTTTATTTAAACTTTCTGAGCCAAATGCAATCCCAATTGAAAGAGTAAGCGGATTATTACGACGACTAGAATCTTTTCTAATTTTATCTAGAATAGAAAACTTGTCTTCTTCCATTTTTTTCAAGTCAGACATATGAGCCAAAAGAATAAAGTGATCTTCATCAATACGCTTCAAGTAAGCATGAAACTTCTTAGCATAAGCATTTAGTGCTTTTTGCACATAAGAACTCATATCCGTTAAGTTTTCATCACTCATGGCCTGACTCAACTCATCATAATTATCGATGAAAATTAACCCAATGGCTAAGCGTTGTTCCTTATATTTTTCTTCAATATTAGCGTATTTAGTAACATCTAATAAGTAAACAACTCCTAATTCATCTTGAACAATCATTTCAAATTTTCGATTATTTAAATCAATAATTTTATTTTGAACTGTTTTATCATGAATTGCATCTTGAATGTAATTATATAGTTCTGGATTAACTGATTTAATTGATGAACCAATTAAATCCTTATCCTTCAAATATAATTGTAAATATGGATTTACCCATTGAATTTGTTCGTCCTTATCATACAGTAAAATTCCAAGAGGCATTTTGATCATAGCTTCTTGTTCTCCGCGTTTAATCCGATATGACAGATTAGCGGCATANTTATTGGCATTGTTTGCTAAAACGTAGGTCCCATATACNGCAAAAACACAGACTAAGATAAATAGCAATAACATCCCTAGACCATAAATTGGACTAATAATAAAGCCNATAATGGCCCCAATAAGTGATAAAGCTAGAACAATNAGCATCGAAGCTGTTAATCTTGAATCCTTAATGAATGCAGGTAATTCCAATTTTCGTAAAAAATCTTTCATAAAGATTCCTTCCTAAATAATGTACAGTACACTGCGTTAATTTATATTATACCCTACCTAAGCAGGGAATAAAAAAGAAGATAAGTTATCCACAGTGGATAACTTATCTTCTTTTTGTACCGTGCTATCTTTAAAACATGTTATGTTTTTTCAAATACCATAATAGCCATACCATGACAGCTATNGTTCCAATTGTAATAATAATCCAATCAATAGGCTTATTTAGAATTGGTAAAGTTACGTTCATTCCAAAAAAACCAGTTACAATTGTTGGTACAGTTAGTAATAGTGACCAAACCGTTAAGAATTGCATCGTATCATTTAGATTATTATTCAAAATATTATTAGAAGTAGAAGAAATTTCTTCAGTAACTTCATTATAAATTTTTACTGTCTGTGAAGCCTGTTGAACCTCAATAATAATATCTTCACACATTTCTTCTTCTGACGCATTCATGTGTAAGCCTGATTTTTTATTCTTCAAGCTTTCAAGCATCATTAAATTAGTTCTAATAGAGCTAGAGAGGAANACTAAACTTTTTTCAACTTGCGCAAGTTCTTGTAAATCCTTATTTTTAATCTTACTGCCACTTAAATGAGCATCAAGTACAATACGTTGACTATTTAATTGACTAAGCGCTCTCTGAAAATATTTGGTAACTGAGAAAAGAATTGCAAATACTAATTCTTTGCTNCTATGAATATCTTTAGGGGCATTATTTTTAAATTCTTCTATCATGTAAGTTGTTTCNGGTGTATGAACCGTGAACAAAATATCATGAACCATTAAAAATTTTATCGGTAAACTAGTNAAATGATCTGTGTCCGAAGTAGGCCAAAGAGGCACATCGTAAACAAATAAATCACTATTTGTTATATAGTCATGATCAAAGTGAGGACGTTCATGAATATCATTAATATAAGAAATGATCTCGGTAGTTAAATGAAACTTATCCTTTAAAATTTCAATATCATGNTCATCTAGATTATAAATATCAAACCACTTATANTCAAAATCATAATCTCCAGGTAAGGTTTGTTTGATAATCATTCCTATCCCCTCTTTCTATTTANCTTCTTTAAATGTACTTACCTATGATACCCCATAAAGCAAAAACAAAAAAGAGCACATATTAATATGTGCTCTTTTTTGTTTTTTATACTTGATCTGTTCTATATTGCTTAGTCTTCTGCAACGAATGGCAATAAGCCCATAACGCGAGCTCTCTTAATAGCAACAGTTAACTTACGTTGGTTCTTTGCGCTAGTGCCAGTTACACGACGTGGTAAAATCTTACCTCTTTCTGAGATAAAACGTTTCAACAAATCAACATCTTTGTAGTCGATGTAGTCAATATGGTTAGCAGCAATGTAGTCAACCTTACGACGACGACGGCCACCTCTTCTTTGTTGAGCCATGTGAAAGATCCTTTCTATTTAAAAATTAAAATGGGAGATCATCATCTGAGATATCAATGGAATTACCAGAATCCGCAAATGGATCTTGTGCTTGGGTATTAGAACTTGGTGCAGCATTATTAGTGTTTGGCGCACTATTGCCACCAAAGTTATTAGTACTTGGTGCGTCATTACTTTGCGGAGCAAAATTGCCGCCATTTGCTTGACGATTTTCACGTTCACGACGTGATTCCAAGAATGAGAAGTTATCTACGACAACTTCAGTTACATAAACACGTTGCCCATCTTTATTATCATAACTTCTACTTTGAAGTCTACCTTGGATTCCAACAAGTGATCCCTTTGAAGTAAAGTTTACAAAATTTTCTGCAGCTTTACGCCAAATAACACAGTTGATGAAATCAGCACCACGTTCTCCCTGACTATTGGTATATTGACGATCCACAGCAAGGGTAAACGTAGCAACCGAGATTCCACTCCCAGTAGTACGTAAATCAGGATCACGTGTTAAACGGCCAATAAGTACAACATCATTAATCATACTTTTGTCCCCTTTCCTAATTCACGAAAAACAATTANTTGTCTAATTTAACAGTCATTGAACGAAGAATTGAGCCATCAATACGTGAAAGACGACCAAATTCGTTAACAGCATCTGCGTTTTCAGCAGTGAAAGTTAAGATATGGTAAGTACCTTCACGGTATTTTTCAATTTCGTAAGCGAAACGTCTCTTACCCCAATCCTTTGAATCAAGGTCTTCAGCACCATTATCTTTAACAATCTTGTCATAACGTTCAACTAAAGCCTTCTTTGAATCTTCATCAATGTCTGGCTTGATGATGTAAGTAACTTCGTACTTAGTCTTTGCCATCAAAATGCACCTCCTCTTGGACTAAATGGTTCTTGTAGAATCAAGAACAAGGAGTAATGAATATTATTACTCACANTGCTTGATTTTACCATANTTNAAAAAATTTACAAACCTTTTTTCACGTGATCCTGAGCACAATGCTCACTATTAATTACGTAGAAAAATAATCTTTTGTCTTTTATTCTACCGNATTTTTAGTATTNTCCTCTGAAGAATTACTTTCTTCTTNATCGTCTTGTGTTGTGGCTACGCGAGTTATACTTGCTACCTTCGCTCCATCATCTACTTTGATTAAACGNACACCTAATGTAGCACGACCAGTTTGCGAAACATCATTTACATCAAATCTGATCATAACNCCAGCATCAGTAATTAACATNATATCTTCATCACCGTTAACAACAGTTACACCNGCTAATGGACCATTCTTTTCAGTAACATTAATAGTCTTGATACCTTTACCACCACGGCCTTTAACTGGGTATTCACTTGCAGNTGTGCGNTTACCGTAACCATTTTCTGAAATTACTAACACTTCAGAATCAGGTGTAAGTACTTCAGATCCAACAACATAATCATTTTCTCTTAATTTAATACCACGTACACCAGCAGCCGTACGTCCCATTGCACGAACNTCATTTTCATTAAAAGTGACGGCATAACCNAGGTGGGTACCAATAAAGATGTTTTGATTGCCATCAGTAGTTAAAACATTATTTAATTCGTCACTATCACGTAACGTTAACGCGATNAATCCACTTCGTCTGATATTTTCAAATTCAGAAACTGGGGTACGTTTTACAGTACCTAATTTAGTGACAAAGAATAAGTAACTATCATCTGCATTTTCAGGAATATTAATAACCGCTTGGATCTTTTCGCCCTTGTCTAATTGGAGCAANTTAACAATTGGAAGTCCCTTCGCATTGCGNCCAAATTCTGGAATTTCATAAGCCTTCTTAGAATATACTTTTCCTAAGTTAGTAAAGAATAATAAGAAGTCGTGGGTACTTGAGAAAATCAAGTGATTAATAAAGTCATCATCTTGAACACCCATACCTTTAATTCCACGACCGCCACGATTTTGAACTTTAAACTCACTAGCCGGCATTCTCTTAATNTAGCCATTATGAGTTAAAGTTAAAAGTACNTCTTCTTTTTCAATCAAATCTTCGTCTTCGATTGAAACTACTTCACCAGCTGCAATTTCAGTGCGACGTTCNTCNCCAAAACGNTTTTGAATATCAAGTAATTCATCATAAATAATTTTATCAATACGTTCTGGTTTAGCTAATATATCTTTGTAATCAGCAATTTTAGCTTGAAGATCTTGATATTCACTTTCGATCTTGTCACGTTCTAGTCCTGTCAAACGTACTAAACGCATATCAAGAATTGCTTGTGATTGTCGATCATCTAAGCCAAAGCGTGAAATTAATTGTGCTTTAGCAATATCACTCGTTTTTGATCCACGAATAATACTAATAATTTCATCAATATGATCAAGTGCAATTCTTAAACCGGCTAAGATGTGAGCTCGTGCTTCTGCTTTCTTTAAATCAAACTTAGTTCTACGAGTAATAACATCTTCTTGGTGATCTAAGTAATACTGAAGCATTTCTTTAAGAGTTAAGAAATGTGGTGCACCGTTCACAATTGCCACCATATTAATACCAAAGTTAGCTTGCATTTGTGTTTCTTTAAATAAATTATTCAATACAACGCTAGCACTTGCATCTCTTCTGATATCAATGGTTATACGCATACCAGTTTGGTCAGATTCATCCCTAATTCCAGTAATACCATCAATTACTTTTTCACGAGCTAATTCAGCAATCTTTTTTACTAATTCGGCCTTGTTAACTAAATATGGTAATTCAGTAACAACTATTCTTTCGCGACCATTCTTTTCTGTTTCAATATTAGTTTTTGCACGAACAACGATATTTCCTTTACCGCTTTCATAAGCGTGATAAATACCGCTGCGTCCCATTACAATTCCACCAGTTGGAAAATCTGGTCCCGGAATTACTTGCATTAATTCCTTAACCGTTACATCTGGATTTCCCATTAACATGTGAAGACCACTAATTACTTCAGCTAAGTTATGAGGTGGAATGTTAGTCGTCATACCAACAGCGATACCACTTGCACCATTAACTAAAAGGTTTGGAATACGTGCTGGTAGGACTTCTGGTTCATTTTCAGTTCCATCATAATTAGGAACCCAATCAATTGTTTCTTTATTGATATCACGAAGCATTTCCAGGGTAATTTTACTCATCCTTGCCTCGGTATAACGCATAGCAGCAGGTTCATCCCCATCAACAGAACCAAAGTTTCCGTGTCCATCCACTAACATATAGCGATATGAAAAGTCTTGGGCCATGTGTGCCATTGCTAGATAAATTGATGAGTCACCATGGGGGTGAAACTTACCCATTACATCCCCAACAATTCTGGCAGATTTCTTATAAGGTTTATCAGGCGTAACCCCTAATTCATTCATACCGTACAAAATACGACGTTGCACTGGCTTCATTCCATCACGCACATCAGGCAATGCACGTGCCACAATAACGGACATGGCATAGTCTAAGAAAGAACTACGCATAGTTTGCGTTAGATCGACATTTCGTATTCTATGATCTTGCATTTGATTGTCATCAGCCATTTACTACTACCCTCCTATGCATCTAAGTTTTCTACGTATTTAGCGTTCTTTTCGATAAATTCACGTCTTGGAGAAACTTCATTACCCATCAAAAGTTCAAAGACTTCATCAACATCTTTGGCCATTTCAGGACTTACACGGTCTAAACGTCGATTTTCTGGATTCATGGTAGTTTCCCAAAGTTGCTCAGGATCCATTTCTCCTAGTCCCTTATAACGTTGCACAATTGGTTTAGGACTGGGTTGAAGTGTTCCCATATAATCTTTTAATTCTTCATCAGTATCAAGATACTTAATTACTTTACCTTGACGTACTTGATACAGAGGTGGACGTGCAATATATACATATCCTTTTTCAATCATTGGACGCATGTAATTGTAGAAGAGCGTCAATAATAACGTTCTAATGTGAGCCCCATCAACATCGGCATCAGTCATAATAATTAATTTATGATAACGTGCTTTTGAGATATCAAAGTCTGCCCCAAATCCAGTTCCAAGAGCAGTAAACAAGGATCTGATTTCTTGGTTAGCTAAAATTCGATCCATCGAAGCCTTTTCAACGTTTAAAATCTTACCTCTAATTGGCAAAATCGCTTGCGTTAAACGTGAACGCCCTTGCTTGGCTGAACCACCAGCAGAGTTACCCTCGACGATAAATAATTCTGAAATTTCTGGATCATTACTGGTATTGTCGGCCAATTTACCTGGTAAGTTAGCAATTTCTAAACCAGACTTTTTACGAGTAACTTCACGAGCACGTTTTGCAGCTACACGCGCACGTGCAGCTAATTGCCCTTTTTCAACGATCTTACGACCAACTTGCGGATTCTCCATTAAGAATTTGCTGAAAGTTTCTGAGAAGGCCTTATCAACTGCTGCTCTAGCATCTGAATTACCTAATTTAGTCTTAGTTTGACCTTCAAATTGCGGATTGGGGTGTTTTACAGAAACAACTGCTGTCATTCCTTCACGGATATCTTCACCAGAAAGATTATCATCTTTATCCTTAAAGATTTTTGACTTGCGAGCGTAATCATTTACGACACGAGTTAAGGCCGTCTTAAATCCTGATTCATGCATTCCCCCTTCATAGGTATGAATGTTATTAGCAAAAGTCATCATAGTGGTCTTGTAGCCGGTAGTATATTGAAGAGCAACTTCAACATCTATGCCATCGTAAGTACCTTCAACATAAACCGGTTCATCAAACAAAATTTCTTGACCCTTATTTAAGAATGAAACGTATTCTTTGATACCACCTTCAAAGTGATAAACATCAGTTTCAGCAGTTTCTTTGCGTTTATCAGTAAAGGTTAATTTTAATCCTTTGTTTAAGAAAGCTAATTCACGAATTCTATTTTTCAAAACTTTGTCATCAAAGACAGTAGTTTCGGTAAAGATATCTGGATCAGGATAAAAATGAACAATAGTCCCATGCTGATCTAAAGGAACTTCACCAACTTCTTTCATTTCTTGCACTACACGCCCATGATCAAAAGCAATAGTGTACTTCTTACCATCACGCATAACAGTAGCATCTAATTTAGTTGAAAGAGCNTTAACAACAGAAGCACCTACCCCGTGAAGTCCTCCAGATACTTTGTATCCGCCACCGCCAAATTTACCACCTGCATGAAGNACAGTAAAGACGGTTTCTAAAGCNGGACGCCCGGTNTTCTTTTGAATATCAACCGGAATACCACGTCCATCATCTTGCACAGTTACACTACCATCTTCATTCACTGTGATTTCAATTTGAGTCGCAAACCCGGCNAGTCTCTCATCAATACTATTATCAATAATTTCCCAAACTAAGTGGTGCAANCCTTGAACACTGGTTGATCCAATATACATACCTGGACGTTTACGAACAGCTTCAAGACCACCTAAAACTTGAATTTGGCTAGCATCATAACTATCAGCCNTTTTTTCAAATTCTTCGGCCTTACTNAAATTGTTTTTATTTTTATCTTCAGCCATTTAATTCNCCTCTTTTGAAATAACACCATTGCTGATTTGGAAAACTTTTGGAGCCTTTACTATTTCCCAAGAAATACCTTCTAAATCCGTAGTGGTTATAAATGTTTGAGTTTTTCCATGGATATAACTAAGTAAACTACTTTGNCGAGTATGATCTAGCTCACTCATTACATCATCTAATAACAAAACTGGATATTCGTGTGTTAATTGATGAACAACATTGATTTCGGCTAACTTCATACTCAAGGCAATTGTTCGTTGCTGTCCTTGAGAAGCATAATCATGCGCATTTTTTCCATCGATAAAGAACTCTAAATCATCCCGATGCGGTCCTNTTAAAGTAGTTCCCTTTCGAATTTCTGTATTTTTATTTTTCTGAAAACTATTTAGAATTTTTTGATAAATCATTTCTACACTATCATTTACTTCAATATCTGCTACTGATGGATGATAATGCACTTTTAATTTTTCTTTTTTACCACTAATAGTTTGATGTGCNTCATGAGCATATTTATTCAGCAATCCTACATACTTTAAACGCCTTACTATAATTTCAGCCGCTATCCCTGCTAATTGNTCTGATANTACATCTAAAAATAATTTATCTTTAGCCTTTCCTAATGAAAGTTGCTTNAGATAATTATTTCTTTGTTGTAGAATTTGCCGATATTGACTCGAAAAATATAAATATTCAGGATTAATTTGTCCAAATTCTAAGTTCATAAAATGCCGGCGTACTGTGGGCGCTCCCTTTACCAAAGCCAGATCTTCTGGAGAAAAAAGTACNGCATTCATTTGCCCTACATAACCAGATAATTTTTTTTGCTCTAGACGATTTACCCAAGCNTTTTTACCTTTTGCAGTAATTCTTAATTTTAGTTCTACTTCAATTTGNCTCTTATGTAATCGACCTTGTATTCCAGCAAATTTATTTCCAAAACGAATGAGTTCTTTGTCATTATTNGTGCGATGAGATTTAGTNAAAGCTAAAAAATATATCGCTTCTAATAGATTTGTTTTACCTTGAGCATTCTGTCCAATGAAAATATTTATNTTTGGATCAAANTTAACCTGAAGATCAGAAAAATTACGAAAATCTTTTAAAGTTAAATTTTCAAGATACATTAATTATTCCGTAANAAACTTAAATTCTTCTTCTCCAACTTTTAAAGTATCACCTGGATGTAATTTTTTACCACGCCGATTTTCCAATTCGCCATTTAACATCACAGGATTATCTTGAAGATACCATTTGGCTTGACCACCAGATGAAATGATGGCTTCTTCCTTTAAAAATTGAGTCAAAGTAATAAACTCACCTTTTACAACAAATTTTCTAATAGTAATCACCCCATTACCTTGTCATACCAAGCTATTATACCGTTTTTCATGATGAAAAGCAATTTTACAAGGACTTCTGAAGGCTTTTTAAGGGCCTTAATACAGGGATATTAAAACAGCAAAAAAAAGCTGAAAAGGGCTAATTTTTGCCTCTTTCAGCTTTTAAGTAGTTTTTTAGCTATTAAATTAAAAAGTTCGTACAGGCGTAATCAATTGTGTAAATTCAATATCATCTTTACCTGGTACAACTGTAAATGGGCGTAGTGGTTGTGTAAAGTTCATTACAATTGAATCTGTAAATGATGCTCTTAATGCATCACGCAAGTAATCTGGATTAAATGCAATTTGTAAATTCTCACCAGATAATTTCTTAACAGGAATTTCTTCTTCTACGTTACCAATTTCCGCCGAATCACCCGTCATTCTTACAGTTTGATTTTCAGTATCTAGGTTTAATTTAACAACATTGTTACGACTTTCATGCGTAAGTAAACTTACACGATCTAAAGCACGTGCTAATGTTGGAAGATCAAATTCAACTTCTGTAGTTGCTTCAGTTGGAATCAAACGATCTGTATCTGGATAAGAACCTTCAAGTAGACGTGAATAAAAGGCTAAATTACCAATATTAAATAAGACTTGATTTTCTCCTAGATTAACTGTAATTTCCGGATCAGTTTCACCAATAATTCTTGAAAATTCTACTAAACTATTTCCTGGAATTACAAGATTTTCATTAGTTTCAGGTCCATTTTCTAATTCTATAGTTCTTTGAGATAAACGGTGACTATCCGTAGCTACTGCTTTAATTTTCTTTTCTCCAAAATTAAAGTTGACCCCATTTAAGGTTGGACGACTTTCTTGATTAGCAACAGCAAATACCGTTTCATTAATGATTTCTCTAAAAGTTTTACCAGATAAATTAAATGCTGAATCAGTAGGAATTTCTGGTAGACGAGGATAATTATTTGCATCTAAACCATTAATCATGAATTCAGTATTTTCTGAAGTTATTTTTGTTTGGAAACTTTCTTTAACTTCAAAGGAAAATTCTTTACCTGGTAATTTTTTTATAATTTCACTAAAGAAACGTGCAGGTAAAACAATTGAACCTGTAGATATAACTTTTAGATCATCATTGACAGGAATTTTAATTTCAATAGAAATATTTGTATCACTACCTGTTAAAGTTAGTTCGTTTTCAGAAAGATCTAATTTTATACCACTTAAAATTGGAATAGTTGCTCGAGAAGAAATTGCTCTCATAACATTATTTAGATTTTCCAGGAATAAATTTCGATTAATTGTAAACTGCATCGTTTACCTCCTGTTTCGATACTCTTTTTATTTAATTATATATTATTTATTTAGAAGTAGTAGTAGGTCCGGTGGATTATGTTAAAAACTATCTTGAATGTGCTAATTCACAGGAAAGTACTTGTATAAAACGTGTGGAAAAATATTTGAGTTATCCACATGTTATTAACTTCTAGTGTTCAAGCATTGCTTTTAAATCATACACAGCTGACTTAATTTCAGAATCAGTTTTTATCGATCGACTAATTTTGTCGCATGCGTGCATTACGGTAGTATGATCTTTTCCACCAAATTCTTGACCAATTTTCGGTAAACTTGCATCCGTTAATTCACGTGACAAATACATAGCAATTTGACGTGGAATAACTATTTGTTTAACGCGCTTTTTGCCCTTAAGCTCAGTAGTGGATGTTTGAAAATAATTGGCTACGACTTCTTGAATTTTAGAAATTTGTAAGCCACGATTTTTTTGAACTAGTTTTAAATCGGTTAAGGCTTCTTTGGCTAAATCGATATTAATATCTTCTTTTTCAATTGTTGCATGAGCTTGAACCTTAACTAGAGCTCCTTCCAGTTCGCGGATATTAGTATCAACTTGAGAAGCAATGTAATCCAAGGTGTTATCATCAATAGCTAGACCATCTGATTCAGCGCGTTTACGCAAAATGGCAATACGCGTTTCTAAATCTGGAGGAGTAATTTCAACTTGAAGTCCCCAAGTAAAACGTGAAACAAGTCTTTCAGAGAGAGCCGGAATTTCATTTGGTAAACGATCACTTGTCATGACAATTTGTTTTTGATCATTATAGAGGGTTTCAAAAGTATGGAAGAATTCTTCTTGGATCCCCTCTTTTTTAGCAAAAAANTGAATATCATCAACTAACAAAAGATCACAAGTACGGTATTTTTCACGAAATTCGTCTTGGGTCTTATTTTTTATGGAGTTAATGAAGTCATTAACAAAAGTCTCACTTTGAATGTAAACTACCTTAGAATTAGGNTTTTCTGCTAACATTTGATGNCCAATNGCTTGCATAAGGTGAGTTTTACCAAGACCTACACCACCAAAAATAAATAAGGGGTTATAAAAACTTCCTGGATTATCAGCTACCGCTAANGCAGCACCAGCNGCTAGTTTATTACCTTCACCTTGAACAAAAGTATCAAAAGTATAATTGCTATTTAATTGAAGATCTTTGGTAAAAGCATCTGATTGNTCAAGTGTATGAGGTTGAGGAGTTGAAGGTTTTGTAGGNGTAACTAACCTTTCNGGGCCACCTTCCCCTGCAACNTCAAATACTGGGGAGATTTCCATATCTGCATANGCATANGCTTCTTGTACTAGTTGAGANGCNAGATTCTTTTCCCAATANCCTTTTGATACTGGTGACTCAACTGCAATTTTCATTTCTTTTGTATTTTTATCAAAAGAAATTGGTTTGGTGTTTTTAAACCAAGCATTATAGGCAACTTCACTATAACGAGATTTCATCTCCGAATTAAAGAATTGCCAAAATTTATCTAAATCGAACAAAAAAATTCCTCCAATATTGGATTTGTGAATAACTATAGCAAAATNAGTTTAGCATTTTTTTATTTAGTTTTCCACAAGTTGAAAAACAGAAATAACAAATTAACAAGCATGTGGAAAAAGTTTTTTNAAAATACACAAGAAGAGAAAAATATTACTTAAAAGTNTGNTTATCCACAACTGNAATGTGGATAAATAATTCTTATTTTATANATGATTAATTGCATTATTAAAAAAATTTTCCACACCTTGTTAATTAACTTTTAAACATGGTGTTAATTGTGTATAAGTTTGAGAATTATGTTGTTGAAAAGTATAAGGCCAAATTTTTATTTACAAATTTTCCACAAAATTTTGTATAAAAATTNGTAATTAACCCTTCTTTTTTATTGGGAATACCTTGGTTTTTTAGAAAAAATATGGTACTATTTTTAGTAAATTGTGCGAAATGTACTACAAATGGAGGTGCAAATTAATGACCACTAAGAGAACTTACCAACCAAAGAAACGTCACCGTTCACGTGTTCATGGTTTTATGAAGCGTATGGCTACTTCAAATGGCCGCAAGGTTTTAGCAAGACGCCGTAAAAAAGGTAGAAAAGTTTTATCTGCTTAAACCACTGAAACCCAGTGGTTTTTTTTATCTAAGTTAGGATGATTTATTTTGAGAAAATCCTATCGGGTTAAATCTGAAAAAGATTTTCAAACAGTTTTTGAAAATGGCCAATCTATGGCGAATCGTGCTTTTGTACTTTATGTATTACCAAAAGAAGGACAAAAACATTTTCGAGTAGGAATTTCNGTTGGAAAAAAGGTTGGTCATACAGCAGTAGCAAGAAATAGATTAAAAAGATATATTCGAGCNNTTTTAACTGAATTNAAGCCGGATATAAGACCTGATTTAGATTTTTTGGTAATAGCTAGACCGTATGCTCGAGATTTTAATATGGTGAGAACCAAAAAAAATTTAGAGCATNTTATGAATTTGTCACACATATTAACGACTAAGACGACTGAAACAGAGGAAAATTAGTGTGAAGNACCTTTTAAAGAAGAAAAATATCAAAAGGTTAGTTCTGATTTTTGGAATTATAGTGTTGGCTGTAACACTTACGGGATGTGCGGCTAATACGGGACATGTTCAACCAGTTTCACATACTAGNGGAAGCTGGTGGAGTAGNTATGTTATCTTCTACTTATCAGAATTTATTCTTTGGATTGCCAGCTTAGTTAATGANTCTTATGGCTGGGCAATAATTATTTTTACTATTATAATTAGAGTTATTTTGTTGCCATTAAATGCAATTTCAATTAAAAGCATGGCCAAGCAGCAACAAGTCCAACCACAAATGGAGGCTCTACGCAAGAAATATAATGGTAAAGATGTAGAATCTCGGCAGAAGTTACAAGAAGAAACCAGTAAACTTTATAAAGANGCGGGCATTAATCCNTATGTAGGATGTTTACCTTTATTAATTCAACTTCCNATTATGTGGGCTTTGTATCAAACAATTTACAGAACTCCAGAGTTGATGAATGGTAAATTCTTATGGATGGATTTAGGACNTCCGGATCCATATTATGTAATGCCAGTGCTGGCAGCAGTGTTTACTTTTATGTCTTCGTACATTAGTCAATTATCTCAACCTAAGTCTTCACAAAATGGGATGACGAGATCAATGACTTATGTAATGCCAGTAATTATTGGTATTTCTGCTGTGGGAATTCAATCTGCTATTTCCCTTTATTGGGTTATTTCTAATTTATTCCAAGTAGTTCAGACTTTCTTTTTACAAAATCCATTTAAGTATCAACGTGAATTGGAAGCTAAAAANGAAGAAGAAAAAGAACGTCAACGTCGTATTCGTAAAACTTATAAGCGATTAGGTCGTAAACAAAGTAAATAATTATCTAAGTTTATAGATAAAGTAGTGAAAGTGCTTTATCCATCATTATTTTTATTGGTGGAATTAGCGCTTTTTTTATTTAAAAAATTATTTAAGGTGATAAAATGGCACAAGTTTTAACTCAATTTGATACTATTGCAGCAATTTCAACNCCAATTGGNGAAGGTGGAATTTCTATNGTTCGNTTATCTGGTGAAGAAGCTGTAAATATTGCAAATAANATTTTTAAAGGTGCAAACTTAGAAAAAGTTGCAACACATACTATTCACTATGGTCATATAGTGAATCCAAAATCNAAAGAGACGATAGATGAAGTAATGGCAACTGTGATGTTGGCCCCTAAAACTTTTACGCGAGAANATACTGTAGAGATNTCNTGTCATGGTGGAATGGTTGTAACCAACGAAATTTTACAACTTTTATTAGCNNATGGNGCTCGNATGGCTGAACCAGGTGAATTTACTCGTCGTGCTTTTATGAATGGTAGAATTGATTTAACTCAGGCNGAATCNGTCATGGATATGGTACGTGCAAAAACTGATAAAGCNCGTTCAGTAGCAATGAATCAACTTGAAGGCGGNTTGATGGAACAGATAAAAAGTTTACGTCAAGAATTACTTAATACCATGGCTCAAGAAGAAGTAAANATTGATTACCCAGAATATGATATGGATGATATGACGGGTCAAGAAATGAAGAAAAAGGCAATTTCCGTATCTAAAAAAATCGANCACTTACTTGAAACTGCAAAAGAGGGAAAAATTATTCGTTCAGGCTTAGCTACAGCAATAGTTGGGCGACCAAATGTAGGTAAATCTTCTTTACTAAATTACTTAACCCAGGAAGAAAAAGCNATTGTAACTGATGTAGCTGGTACTACGAGAGATACATTGGAAGAATATGTTTCTGTTAAAGGAATTCCGCTAAAGTTAATTGATACAGCTGGAATTCATCAAACTGAAGACAAAGTTGAAAAAATTGGGGTTGAGAGATCAAAAAAGGCCGTTGATGACGCTGATTTAGTCCTTTTGCTTTTAGATGCAAGTCGTGAACTTTCTGAAGAAGATAAAATACTATTAGATTTTACTAAGCATAAAAAGCGTATCATTGTGCTAAATAAAAATGATTTGGGAGCAAAAATTTCCCAAGAAATGATTGGNCAATTGACAGATGATCCAATTATTGAGATTTCAATTTTACAACAATCTAATATGGATCAACTTGAAAATTCNATTGAACAACTTTTCTTTAATGGAATTGAGAATAAATCTAATGAAGTAATGATTACTAACCAACGTCAAGCATCTTTATTAACTAAAGCCAAACAATCTCTACAAGAGGTAATTAATGGAGTAGACAATGATATGCCATTAGATTTGGTACAAATAGATTTAACCAATGCTTGGGNTAGTTTAGGTGAAATAACTGGTGAAAGTGCACCTGATGAATTAATTACAGAATTATTTAGTCAATTTTGTCTTGGAAAATAGAGGTAAAAAATGAAAACTTATGATTCAAAAGAATATGATGTAATTGTTGTTGGAGCGGGCCATGCTGGATGTGAAGCCGCTTTAGCAGCCGCTCATATGGGACAAAAAACACTTTTATTAACTATTAACTTAGATATGGTTGCTTTTATGCCATGTAACCCATCAGTAGGAGGCCCCGCTAAAGGAACAGTAGTGCGTGAGATTGATGCACTAGGTGGTCAAATGGGTAAAAATATTGATGCAACTTATGTACAAATGAGAATGCTTAATACTGGTAAGGGACCAGCAGTACGTGCCCTTAGAGCACAGGCTGATAAGTGGCAATATCATGAACACATGAAAGATGTAATTGAAAATACGCCAAACTTAACTTTACGCCAAGGAATTGCTAATGAATTAATTGTTGAAGATGGAGTATGTAAAGGTGTTATTACAAATACGGGCGCACGTTATATAGCTAAAAGTGTGGTATTAACCACTGGAACTGCCGCACGAGGAAAAATTATTATTGGTGAACTTTCTTATTCCTCTGGCCCTAATAATTCTATTCCTTCAATTAAACTTTCAGAAAATTTGGAGGAATTAGGCTTTAAGTTAAGAAGATTTAAGACTGGAACTCCACCACGTGTAGATGGCAATACGATTGATTATTCTAAGACTGAAGAAGAACCAGGGGATGAGGAACCACGTCATTTTTCTTACACCAGTAAGGATGAGGACTATATTCCAGTAGAAGACCAAATGTCTTGTTATATGACCTATACAAATACAACAACGCATAAAATTATTCGTGAAAACTTAGATCGTGCTCCAATGTTTTCAGGGGTAATTAAGGGTGTAGGTCCAAGGTATTGTCCTTCAATTGAAGATAAAATTGTTCGTTTTGCTGATAAAGATCGTCACCAAATTTTCTTAGAGCCCGAAGGCCGTAATACTAAGGAAGTTTATGTAGGGGATTTTTCTACTTCGATGCCAGAAGAAATTCAATTAAAGATGGTTCATAGTGTAGCAGGATTAGAAAATGCTGAATTAATGCGTCCTGGTTATGCAATTGAATATGATGTAATTGAACCATGGCAATTGAAACATACTCTTGAGACTAAAAATATTAAAGGTTTGTTTACAGCTGGTCAAATGAACGGAACTTCAGGCTATGAAGAAGCAGCAGGTCAAGGCTTAATTGCTGGCATTAATGCGGCATTAAGTGCAGAAAATAAACCTGGCTTTACCTTGGATCGTGATGAAGCCTATATTGGTGTTTTAATTGATGATTTAGTTACAAAAGGAACTAATGAACCTTATCGACTTTTGACTTCTCGTGCCGAATATAGATTGCTTTTGCGTAATGATAATGCAGACCTTCGTTTAACTGAAAAGGGTCATGATTTAGGTTTAATTGATGGCGAACGCTATGCAAAATTTGTTGAAAAGCGTGCTGCGATTAAAGCTACTTTAAAGAAAATGCATGAAATTAAAATTCATCCAACTGATGAAGTGCAAGAATACTTAGCAAGTATTAATCAAGATAAATTAAATGCTGGTGTAACTGCAGCCGACTTTTTGAAACGTCCACGTGTTACTTTTGAAGCGATTGAAAAAATTGTGGGTGAACCACTTGCTGATGATCGTTACGTAAAAGAACAGGTAGAAATTGCTCTTAAGTATGAGGGCTATATCAAAAAGGAACAAAAATTGGTTGATCGCCTTCACCGATTAGAGTCAAAGAAGATTCCTGAAGGAATTGATTATTCTGCTATTTCAAGTTTNGCAACTGAAGCACGTCAAAAATTTGAAAAAATTAGACCAGAATCAATTGCCCAGGCCGAAAGAATTTCCGGAGTNAACCCAGCAGACTTAGCGATCTTGACCGCNTATATTCAACAAGGGAAAATTGCTAAATTACCAGGTTATCGTCCTGAAGATAAGTAAGAATTTTTAAATAACAAATTAAAAATATAAAAGTGATAGTTTATGAAAAACTATCNCTTTTTTTATTTTTAAAAAAACTTTTTAAAGAAAAATAAGTAATTATGATCACTGAATCACAACTGANAAAACNGTTAAAANGCTAATTCGAAGTTTGATAAATAATATTATTGTGAAATATTTAGCTTTTANAATCATCAAANGTTGTTATATCACNNATGCAAACGCTTTTATATTGTGAAAGAAAGTGCTTTAATAATGGTGAAGAGAAAAAGNAATAAGGAGATGCTTGAAAATGGCAAAAATTAATGGTTCAGATGCAATGTTCCAAGTTATCTATGATTGGGGNATTGATCATGTTTATGGTTTTCCAGGTGGNTCTTTTGATTCATCAATGAATGCAATTCATAATTGGAAAGATAAGATTAAGTTTATTGAAGTACGTCATGAAGAAGCNGCCGCNTTAGCTGCTTCAGCAGAATATAAGTATACTGGTAAAGTAGCTGTATGTTTTGGTTCGGCCGGCCCTGGTGCAGTTCACTTAATGAANGGNCTTTANGATGCNAAATANGANAANGTACCAATGGTGGCAATTGTGGCTAACGTACCAACTAATCGTCAAGAAATTGATTTCTTCCAAGCCTTTGATGAAAAGCCATGGTTTGATCCNGTTGCNGTTTGGAATCGTGAAGCTAAGACNAANGAACAACTTCCTATTNTNATGGATGAAGCTATTCGTCAAGCTTATGCTAAAAAGGGNCCAGCTGTAATTATCGTGCCTAAGGACTTTGGTTGGGATAAGATCGAAGATAATTTCCGTGTTAATGCTCATGCACATCGTGAAAATACTCCAGCACCTAAGAAAGAATCAATTGAAGAAGCTGTTAAGCTAATTAAAGAGGCTCATAATCCGGTTGTTTACTATGGTCTAGGTGCTAAGCATGCAAGCAAAGAATTAGAAGAATTTTCTGATAAATTTAAGATGCCACTTATGTCTTCAGTTCTTGGTAAGGGAATTGTACCTGATGAATTTCCTGCATATATGGGGTCAATTGGTCGTGTTGCTCCAAAGCCAAGTGATGATATCCAAACACACGCGGATTTAGTAGTTTGGGTTGGTAATAACTCACCATTTTCAATCTTCTTCTTTAATCCAAATGCAAAAGTAATACAAATTGATACTGATTCAGAAAAATTAGGTAAACGTCACAAGGTTGATGTGCCAATTTTAGCTGATGCTAAGAAGACTTTAAGAGCATTAATTGAAGCAGGGGAAGAGAGAGAAGAATCTCCACTTTATAAGGCTGCATTAGCTGATCGTGAGAATTGGGATGCATGGCAAGATAGCTTCAAAGATTCAGATCAAATGCCAGTAAGACCTGAACCAATCTTTGACGTAATTAACAAATATGCTGACGATGACGCTATTTTTGCAGTAGATGTTGGTAATGTTAACATTGACTTCCAACGTTTAATGAATTTGCATGATAATCAAAAATGGTCAACTTCTGGATTGTACGCAACTATGGGTTATGGTTCACCTGCATCATTAGCAGCTGCCACTGTATATCCAGATCGTGAAGTATGGCAATTAGTTGGTGATGGTGGTTTTGCTATGATGAACCAAGAATTGCTTACTCAAGCTCGTTACAATATGCATGTTTTAAATGTTGTCTTTACTAATGAAACTTTGGGTTACATTCAAGCTGAACAAGAAGATGAATCTCACCAACCATTATCAGGTGTTTTGCTTCCAGATAATGATTGGGCTAAAGCTGCCGAAGGTATGAACGTAAAGGGCGTAACTGTTCGGACTAAGAAAGAGTTTGAAGATGCAGTTAAGGAATTTAAGAAAATGGATGGACCAATGTTAATTGATGTCAAGTTCACTCATGATATGCCTTACTCATCTGAATTAAATACTTTGAATGATCCAGAATTTGTTCAAAAATATCAAGCTCAAGCATTGAAGCCATTTAGTTACTTTGCTGAAAAGTATGGTGTTGATCTTGATGCAGAAACTGGTGCCTCTCAACATGAAGACAAAGATGAAAAAGAAGAAGCAACTGTTGATACTTCGAGTGGTGCATCACAACATTAAAAGTTGATACAAAATAAGTTATTATTTAAAAAGTCTGTCTCTTGAATTGAGGCAGACTTTTTATTATGATTAGTAATCACTAAAAGTAAGTAAAAGGGTAATAAATTTTTCAAAAAACGTTTATACTATATAACTAGAGATATTTAGATTATGGAGGCGCAATTATGCAACAATTCGGTGTTATTGGTCTTTCAGTTATGGGAAAGAACCTAGCTCTTAATGCAAAGAATCATGGCTTTTCTGTTGCAGGCTATTCAATTGATAAACCTGAGGTAGATGCTTTAGCAAAATATGAAGATAAAGATCTTAAACCTACTTATACTTTAGAAGACTTTGTAAATTCGTTGGAACGTCCACGTAAAATTTTGGTACAAATTATGGCTGGTGCTCCAGTGGATGAAGTTATTCAACGATTAATTCCTTTACTTGATAAGGGAGACATTATCATTGATGGTGGTAATTCTAACTTCCACGATACTGTTCGTCGTTCTCGTGAACTTGAAGCAAAAGGTATTCACTTCTTTGGAATGGGAGTTTCTGGTGGTGAAGAAGGTGCGCTTAATGGCCCAGCTTTAATGCCAGGTGGAGATGAAAAAGCTTACGAGGAAGTTGCTCCAATTTTAGAGGCTATGGCTGCTAAGACTCCAAGTGGTCAACCTTGTGTTGGTTATATTGGACCAGAAGGCAGTGGTCACTATGTAAAGATGGTTCACAATGGTATTGAATATGGTATCATGCAAATTATTTGTGAAGTATATGATATTTTACGTACCATTGGTGGATATTCTAATGAAGAAATGAGTGACATTTTTGCTAAGTGGGATGAAAGTGCACTTAAGAGCTACTTAATTGAAATTACTGCTAAGGTATTAAAACAAAAGGATGACTTAACTCCTGATTACGTAGTTGACCACATCTTAAATGAAGCATCTTANAAGGGAACTGGTAACTGGATGCTNGAAGATGCAATTAAGTTAGGTGTTCCAATTACTGTAATTGCTGAAGCTGTTATGGCTCGTTTNATGTCAAANGCTACCTTTAGAGATGATCCTGAACCAGCTACNGNTCCTGAAGAGGCACCTAAAGACTTGGTTGAAAAGTTAGGNAAAGCTTTATACCTAGCTACTGCTGTTTCTTATGCTCAAGGTTTTGAACAAATGACNGCAGCTGCTAANGCTTATAANTGGGGACTTCACTACGATACNATTGCTCAAAACTGGGAAGCNGGATGTATNATNCGTTCAGAAATGTTACAAGATATCAAGTCNGCTTATCGTGCTGACGAAAACTTGCAAAATCTTTTCAANGCNCCGTTCTTTGACAAAGTTAAGAAAGAAGATATTGGTGCTTTACGTGATATCATCAAATTAGCTACTGANGCTGGTATTCCAACTCCAACTTTAAGTGCTGCTTTGAATTACTTGGAATCAATNTTTAATCCAAACTTNCCACANAACTTACTTCAAGCNCAACGTGATTACTTTGGTGCNCANACTTACCAAAGAAATGATCGTCCAGGNACNTTCCATACTGAATGGTATGAAGAAAAATAATTGTTTCATGTGAAACGAAAAANAAAAGACTCATAGAANTTTCTATGAGTCTTTTATTTTGNCNTATAATANGNAAGGTANCTAAAGNANAGTTATANAAGTTATGGATTAAGTTATGAAAAAAACACTNACAGCTGTATATTGGANACTTATTTTTCAATCAATTATCGTNGGNGCNNTNGTTGGTNNGGTAATTGGTNCNTTTNGNTGGGGNTTAGANTNTGTNACNAANTNNTGGTTNAAANTNTTNNCTAANGCNCATGAAAATNNTNTTTGGTTTGTAGTNATNATTATCGGTTTTATTTTAATTAGTNTAATTTCNGGNTTANTAGTNAAAANNCATCCNCATGTTGGTGGNTCTGGTATTCCAGANGTTAANNTNGAANTNGCNGGNAANTTNTCATTNANTTGGTGGCCNACNTTATGGCGTAANTTTATTGGTGGAATTTTAACNATTGGTTCAGGNCTTTTTCTAGGACCAGAAGGNCCCTCACTNCAAATGGGAGCAATGGTTGGNAAAGGNGTAGCNCANGGAGTTAAACAGTCAAAAACTAATACNAGAGTNTTACTAGCTAGTGGGAGTGCTAGTGGNTTAGCGGCCGCNTTTGGTGCACCATTAGCAGGAAGTATGTTTATTTTNGANGCAGTTTTTCGNGANTTTGCACCNAGAGTTTGGATGACTTCNCTAGCAGGTGCAATTGCAGCTAACTTTGTGGTATCNAATATGTTCGGCCAGCATGTTGCACTNCCATTGCACTATGACCATATGTTACCTTTGAATCTATATTGGCATTTGGTAATCTTAGGCCTCTTAATAGGGCTCTTAGGTCATCTGTATAAAGTGGGCTTATTTAATNTTAAAAAACTATATGCCANAATCACTTTTTTGCCAGCATGGNTGTATAGTTTGATTCCGCTANCTNTTTTAATTCCAATTGCTTATTATCTNCCNAATATNACNGGNTCAGGTAGNCGTCTNATTCTTTCATTAAATAAANTNGTTAGTCCTTTGGGNTGGACAGTAGTTGGGATGCTGGTAGTTTACTATTTAATTAGACTAGTTTTCTCNATTGTNTCTTATGATTCAGGTGTTCCNAGTGGNGTGTTCTTACCAGTCCTAACTNTGGGTGCTGTGATTGGTGCGNCTTATGGTGCTTTGATGGCCCAATTAGGATTATTGCCAGAACGTTATATCATTAATCTAATTATTTTTTCTTTGGCAGGAGCATTTGCCTCAGTAATTCANGCGCCATTTACGGCCATTTTATTAATTGTTGAAATGGTGGGCTCAATTTTTCAATTAATGCCATTAGCAGTTGTAGCCTTTATTGCACTATTAGTTGATGATTTTTTAGGTGGTCATCCAATTTATGATCAATTAGCTAATGCAATGGAAAAAACAACCCCTTATCATGAGCAAAGAACGGGTCATCAAGATCAAATTACTTTACCTGTCTATGAAGATAGTAAGTTAGTAGGNAAAAAGATTGCTGAAATTAAGTGGCCTGAAAACACCTTGGTTCGAATGATTAGACGTAATAGTGAAGATTTAATTCCAGTAGGAAATACTATCATCCAAGCAGGTGACATGTTGGTGATTGAAGTAGATGAAGGAGAACGTGGCAAAGTTTATAATGCAATGAAGGAACTGCAAGGCGTTGAATTAGATGGATAATTAAAAATAAAGTTTTAAAATTTTCTAAAAAGTGTTATAAATAATGCGTTCAGGGAATGCCCATATAAGCATTTCGAAAAGCTAACAAAATTTTATTTATATGAGAGGAGATTCGGCAATGGCCAACTTTTTAACATCCGTTTCTAGCGTGGTTGAAATCGTTTTGATCATCGCTTTAGGATATATCTTGCGTAAGCAAGGATGGTTTGCGGATACATTTGCTGGGAATATTTCAAAATTAATTACCCAAATCGCCCTTCCTGCTTCTATTTTCATGTCAGTTCAAAACTTCCTGACTAGGGATAAATTATTAGAACTATTTTCTAACTTATTAATTCCTTTTATTGCGGTANTAATTTCATATATTGTCGCATTTATTTTAGTAAAGGTGCTTAAAGTGCCAGTTGGACGTCGTGGAGTATTCATTAATACTTTTGCGAACGCTAATACTATTTTTATTGGAATGCCACTAAATATTGCTTTATTCGGTAATAAAGCTACCCCATACTTCTTGATTTACTATATTATCAATACTGTTTCTACTTGGGCATTTGGTGTCTTCTTAATTAAGAATGATGATCCAACTTTGGTTGCTCAAGAAAAGAAGGGTAATAAGATTAATTGGCGTAAAGTTTTACCAATGCCATTAGTTGGTTTTATTATTGCCGTAATTTGGTTAATGACTGGTATTCAAGTACCAAAATTTGCTGGCGATACGCTTAACTATGTTGGTCAATTGGTTACTCCATTGTCACTAGTATATATTGGTATTGTTTTGGCTAATGCAGGTCTCAAGAGTATTCATTTTGATAAAGATACAATCTTTGCATTGCTTGGACGTTTAGTATTAGCACCAGCAGTAATGATTTTATTAGTAATGTTCTGCGCACCACAAATGCACTTGACAATGCCTAATTTGATGGCTAATACTTTCATCGTTCAATCAGCTACTCCAGCTCTTGCCGTATTACCAATCTTGGCTGGTGAAGCTCATGGTGATGTTGATTACGCAACTAACGTAGTTGTTTTAAGTACATTATTATTCATCATCGTTGTTCCAGTATTAATGATGATTGTGGGCTAATAAATTTATATAAAATAAAAAATAAGGCTTCAAATGAAGCCTTATTTTTTTTGCGTTAAGATATTCCAAAGTGCCTCTTCTTTTTCAGTAAAAATATAATTTTGTCGAGTAGCAGCTGCAAAAATAAATTCTGGTTGTTCCTTATCTAAAAGTGGAATTGAAACTACATTGTCTTTATTATTTAAAGATAATGTCGTAATAAAAGAAACACCTAAATTTTGTGCAACTAATGATTTGATGACAGCTACATCAGGACTACGATAAATAGTATTAAGAGTAATATGATTTTGATGGGCCAGTTGTTCTAATGCTTGGGTGTGAATATAGTCTTGAGTCATCCCAATAAAGTTTTCTTTAGCTAAATCTTTAAAATAGATACCATCTTTTTTAGCGAAAGGATGGTCTTTTGAAACAATTACTTCAATGGGGTAACGATTAATAATATGAAGCTTGATGATTGGTTCAACATCTAAAGAAGCTAGGCCAAGCAGGGTAAGATTAATTTCACCTTCAACTAACATTTTTCGTAAATCGTGTGAGCCACGTTCAACTACATTTAAACGGGGTAAAATTCCTTTTGAAAAGAGTGTTGGAGCAATTGTTGGTAAAAAATTACGTCCAATAATAGGAGGTAGTCCAAATAAGATATCCGGACTCGGTTGGGCTTTAACTTCAGCTTCGGCAACTGAAACTTCGTTTAAAATTGCTTGGGCATGTTCATCAAACTGACGTCCTAAACTAGTAATAATGATACTTTTATGAGATTGATCGCGAATAATAAATTGGCCACCGAATTTCTTTTCTAACCGTTTAATTGCGGCGGTAATAGTTGGTTGACTAACATTAAATTTTTCAGCCGTTTTAGTATAACTTTTTAAATTTACTAGAGCATGAAAGTATCTTAAATCTTGAATATTCATGTTAGACCTCCTCATATAAATAAAAGTTTGGGATAGCGTTCTCTTTGACTATAAATTTTGAACCAGTCTATACTAACTTATGATACAAGAAAAAATTCAGAATTACCAAGGCTAGGGAGGCAATACAATGAGTAATGCATGGTCAATTTTAAATAATCCTTTTAAAAATAAAGGAACTGCATTTACTAATGAAGAAAGAAAGAAACTTGGCTTAGTGGGTACTTTACCAATTCAAGTCGAAACTATTGAACAACAAGCTAAACGTGTTTATGACGAATATAAGAATCGTCCTGAAGGCTTACAACAACGTCAATACTTAATGGAAGTTTTTGATACTAACCGTACTTTGTTCTACTATGTGATGCAACACCACATTGAAGAATTAATGCCAATTATCTACGATCCAATTATTGCACCTGCAATTGAAAAATATAGTGAAATTTTCCAAAGACCTCAAGAAGCGGCCTTTTTATCGATTGATAATGAAGATGATATTAAGGAGAGTTTGAAGAATGCAGCTGCTGGACGTAACGTTAAGTTAATCGTTGCTACTGATGCAGAAGGTATTCTAGGTATTGGTGACTGGGGTACTAACGGGGTAAACATTGCTATTGGTAAATTAATGGTTTATACCGCAGCAGCTGGAATTGATCCTAGTGAAGTATTACCAGTTTCATTAGATGTTGGTACTAACAACGAAACTTTATTAAATGATCC
>JAAVAW010000012.1 GCA_014803905.1 Lactobacillus sp.
AAGTCTTCCCAGATGTTTACTTACACTTTGAAGACTTTGGTCGTGATAATGCTACTAAGATCTTAAAGCAATACCAAGATAAGATTCCTGTTTTCAATGATGACGTACAAGGGACTGGTATTGTATGTTTAGCTGGTGTACTTGGGGCATTAAATATTTCTAAGCAAAAATTCACTGATCAAGTATTCTTAACTTACGGTGCTGGTACTGCAGGTATGGGTATTGCCAACATGATGTACCGTGAAATGCGTATGGAAGGTTTAAGTGAAGAAGAAGCTAAGAAGCACTTCTACTTAGTAGATAAGCAAGGTCTTTTATTTGAAGATACTCCAGGCTTAACTCCAGAACAAAAGCCATTTGTACGTAAGAGAAGTGAATTCGCTAATGCTGATGAATTAACTAACTTAGAAGCCGTAGTTAAGGCAGTTCATCCTAGCGTTATGATTGGTACTTCTACTAACCCAGGTGCTTTCACTGAAGGTGTTGTAAAAGCTATGGCAGCTGGTACTGAACGTCCAATTATCTTCCCAATTTCTAACCCAACTAAGTTGATCGAAGCTCATCCAGAAGATATTATTAAATGGACTGAAGGTCGTGCTTTAGTGGCTACTGGTATTCCATCAGCTCCAGTTGAATACAATGGTGTAACTTACCACATTGGTCAAGCAAACAACGCTTTGATTTACCCAGGTTTAGGTTTAGGCGTTTTAGCAAGTAAGACAAGACTTGTTAATGATGAAATCTTATCGGCAGCTGCTCACTCACTTGGTGGTATTGTTGATACTTCTAAGCCAGGCGCTGCAGTACTTCCTCCAATTTCAATGCTACAATCATTTACTAAGACTGAAGCTCGCGCAGTTGTTCAATCCGCAATTGACCAAGGCTTAGCTGGTGAAGGTGTTACCGATCCTGCTAAAGTTACTGAAGAGATGCAATGGACTGCAGAATATACTAACGAAGATTAATTCGAATAATTTAATATAGCTAAAAAAGCTCCAAGATTTATTCTTGGAGCTTTTTTGTTAAAGAGGATAAAATAAAGGTGAAAAGGGATGATCAAAATGGCATATAAACCAAAACATGAAAAGAAGAAAAAGAGTTTACTAGAAAAGACAGAAGAGTTTCTAGAAACAACTGAGGATGATAAAGCAAATGATGAATTAACTGATACCATCAAAAAAGATCGGGACTCCCGATTGGAAGATGGTGACTTTTATCGGTAAAAAAGCTCTAGTACATAATTTTTTTGTACTAGAGCTTTTAAGTTATTTGGTAGTAAATTTTGGTGATGTTTCTGGTGCCCAAATTAAGCAAATAATAAAACTAAGCAAGAGAACAATAGCACATACCCACATGGCTAAACTACTACCTCCAATATTAGTTAAAATTGGTAATAAAAATGTTCCGGCAGCTGCTCCAATACGACTAATAGTGATACAAGTACCTACACCAGTACCACGTACTTTAATATCAAATAGTTCAGTTGGATAAGAATAATCTAATACTAAACCGGAAGATAAAACAATTGCGAAAAGTGAAAAGATAGATAATTTAACTATAGAATCGAAATGTGTGCCAAAAGCCAATAATCCAATTAAAACACCAGAAATAAGAAAATTAGTTATTAAAAAAGTCCGGCGACTAATTCTGTTAAAAATAAATATTCCGAATAAAATACCTATAAACATAGCGCCGTTATAAATTATTCCAGATACTTTTTCATCAGTGATATTCATTCCTTGGAGCAAAATAGGTAAGAAAATACTAATTCCAAAGAAAGCAAAAGCCTGGCAAGCATAAAACATGCCACCAACAAAAACCTTACGACGATAAGGTTTTGTTAATAAAATTTTCCAAGTTGATTCTTTAGGGGCTTTGGTTTTCTTAACATGTTTAGGAACAACCCATTTTTTACCTAGGTGCTTCCTAATCAAATGATTTGCTTTTTTAACTTTTCCTTTGCTAGCAAGCCAACTAGGAGAACCAGGTAAAGGAAAAATACTTCTAAAAATAGCCGCAACTAAAGCAGGGATAGTACCTGTAGCAAAAATAACTTGCCAAGTATAAGCACCAAATCCACTTACGTAAATTCCAGTTAAGTATGAAGCAATAAACCCAAGAGTCCAATATATTAAAAGTTGAGTTTGCTTTTTACTGTCTTCCCCCTGAGGAAGCCATTCAGTAAGTAAGGCATTTCCAACGGTATAATCAACAGCCAGCATTAAACCAGCACCTACTCTCAATAAAAAAGTTAAAAACAAGTTGCTGGTAAGTAAGTTTAGGGCTGAAAAAAGTGCTAATAAGTACATATTGATCATAAGCATACGTCGCCGACCAATTTTATCAGAAATTCGTCCGACAATTAAGCTTCCTGCTAATCCGATTAGAGCACCAGCACCGATTAATCCTGTCCAAAAATCGTTGATTTTAATATGCTGAGCCGCGCTAGATAATGCGGTACCACTAATACCTAAGGCAAACCCACAAGCAATCTGTCCTAAAACAATAGCTACAAAAATGCGTAAGTGGATTGACATTAGTGGAGCTTTTTTATAACTCTTCTTTTTGATTGGTTCTTGAATTGTTGAATCACTCATAAAAATAAATAAGAAAAAATTCTTATTTATATAATAATCCCTCCTATATTTAAAAAAGCTAATATAACTACCCTAACAAAAATTGAGATAGGATACAAAAAGGTCCTGGTAATTACCAGGACTTTAAGTTAGTGTTTAATGGTTTGTCGAACATGACTGAATAGGGAAAAAGCGGCTTCGAGAAACATACCAACTGCCATCAGGTACATAGCTGGCATCATTTGATTATTGAAGGTCAATATTGCGGTTATTGCATAGAGAAGTACAAAAAATATTTTTTTAATCATTAATCTTCAACCTTTCTAATTTTTCCAGCGGCAATTGGTAAAGTCGTATGAGGTTCATAAGACATAACAGTACCTTGAACAGTGTCTGGTAGTTTCATAGTTTCTGGAATTCCATGAACATAGACTACACGTTTGTCTAATTGTAAATCAGGTGTATTAAAAGCTTTATTAAAGGAAGTTTGTAGTTCTTTTAAAGGTACATCAATTTCATATTCATAATGGCCACTAGCATCAGCAACGGGATAGCCATCGTGAGGAATATTCATTTCATGTGGTGCATTATCTAATGGCACCATGGTTGTACCAGAAAATGGTTCGGTTTCTGGTAAGTCAATATAGCCATCGTGGTTAGTATCTGCTGCCTTTGTAGGTACTTGGGCTTCTTTACCATCGGGAAAACCATGAAAATGTTCCCAGTGTTCAATGTTTTTAGGTGTATCGAACATTTCGACGTGGATATGAAGAGTAACACCATTTTCAATGAATTCAGCTGTACCATGAGGTGTACATTCTATCTTGGTCTCATTTAGTGGTTTGATTTCAGCAATATATTTAGTCATTTAAGTTTCCTCCGTTTATCTTTAATTTATGATTTTAGTATAATTAATTGAGAAAAAATAAAATTGATTTAAATCAAGAAAAGAGAAAAAGATGCATGATCCAGAAAAATGTTTAAGTAAAGTAGAAATTTTTAAGACCTTACCACACGAAATTAAAGAAAAATTAGTAGCAACTTCTAAGCATCAACAGCATTATCGTGCTGGAAGCATTATAAAATCGGCCACTGAAGATGGAGGGCTAATTGTAATTGATCAGGGAAAAGCTAAAGTTTTTAGTTTAGATGAAGATGGTAATGAAGTAGTATTAAATATTTTGAAGATGGGAGAAATTGAAGGGGAAGGAGAGTTATTTGGAGAAAATAAAACTAATACTTGGATTGAAGCTTTAGAAGATACAGCAGTATGTAGTATTGATAAGAATAAGTTTCAAAAATTTTTAGAAGATAATCCTGCAGTTACTTTAAAATTATTAAATAATTTTGGTGAAAAAATAGTTCAAGTGCAACGACATGAAATGTTAAAATCAGCGTTTAATGCTAAAGAGAGGATTTGGGAGTATTTAAAGGATCAAAGTATTGAAACAGGAAGTAAGATTATTACTCTTTCTTTAAAGAAAAAAGATTTGGCGGCTTATTTAGGAATCTCTGCGGAAACTTTTTCTCGACAATTAAAAATATTGGAAAAAGAAGGCAGATTAAAAGTAAAGGGGAGAAAAATTGAGCTAAAAGAAAAGAGCGTTTAATTAATAAACGCTCTTTTTTATTGAAATTAAAATTTGAAGGTTCGATGATAAATTGGATCTACACGATGATCTAGATATGCACCTTTTTGTGGAGTGATCTCTAAAATCCTCAGTTCTTGTTTTGCTTCATCTAAATTATCTTTATAAATTTCATTAAGATAAGGATTCTTTTCAAAGACTTCATCAAGATATTGATGATCAATATTTTTAATAGTAGCAGTTAAAGAAAAACCGCATGAATCCATCGTACCATTGCCTTTATATCCATTAACTTCAATATTTGGGTTGCTTATCAAACACTTAAAGAAAGGATTATTAACTGAAGTGGTCATAAACAACTTCATATCTTTAACCATTAACATATCACATACTTGGGCAGTGGGATTTCCAGTAGAATTTACGCTTGAAACAACTGCATTATGGATTTCATTAACAATAAAATCTAAGAATTCTTGATTAGTAGTATCATCATTTAAAATGCTAACTGACATAATTAACTCCTTGAAATAAATCTTAGAATTAGGCACCAGCGATTTTGGCTTTGTTAAGTAAAAGTGAGCTTGTTACCACTGAAACAGAAGAAAAGGCCATTGCGAGTGCCGCAAATTCAGGACTTAAAGTAAAACCAAGACCAACAAAAAGACCTGCTGCAATTGGAATACCAATAGTATTATAGATTAAAGCCCAGAAGAGGTTCAATTTAATTCGATTAAAGGTTTTTTTAGAAAGATCTAAAGCACGGACAACTCCTAAAAGATCGTTTTGAACTAAAACGATACCACCGGCATCAATTGCAATATCAGTTCCTGACCCCATAGCAATCCCGACATCGGCCGTAGAAAGTGCTGGTGCATCATTTATCCCGTCACCAACAAAAGCTACTGTAGCTCCATTTTTTTGCAATTCTTGAATATGCATGGCTTTTTCATTAGGAAGAACACCAGCAATAACTTGATCGATTCCTACTTCGTTAGCAATTGCTTGTGCGACGGCTTCGTTATCACCCGTAAGCATGATTGTCTTCAAGCCACGGGCTTTTAATTCAGCAATAGCTTTCTTAGAACTAGGTTTTGGCATATCTTGAATAGCGATTAAACCAATAATTTTATCACCTAATCCCACATAAACTACGGTTTTAGCCTCATTTTGTAATTGGGTTGCCTTTTGGGAAAGTTCATTGGAAATAGGGATATCTGCCAATAATCGAGAACTACCAACAAAGGCATCTGTATTATCAAAAGTAGCTTTAACGCCTTTACCCTCAAGTGTAGCAAATTCTTTAACCGCTTGAGGAGTAATCTGTTCTAATTCTGCCTTCTTTAAAATTGCACTAGCTAGTGGGTGTTCAGAAGATTCTTCCAGACTGGCTGCTACTTTAAGGACTAATTCTTTATCACCAATTATATCGGTAACTTCTGGCTTACCAACAGTAATCGTCCCAGTTTTATCAAAAACTACAGTATCTAATTTGCTAACTTCTTGTAGTACTTCACCATTCTTGATTAAAACTCCCATTTTGGCACTACGAGCAGTTCCCACCATTAAAGCAGTGGGAGTAGCTAGACCTAAAGCACATGGACAAGCAATAACAACTACAGCTACAGCAAAGAGCATGGCCTCAACAGCAGTTGCACCTAGGAAGGTGTACCAAATTACAAAAGTTAGAATGGCAATCACCATTACTGCAGGAACAAAAATATTAGAAATTTTGTCAGTTAAATTTTGGATTGGGGCATGGCTAGTTTGAGCCTTTTTAACTAAATCAACAATTT
The DNA here is from genome assembly GCA_014803905.1 of Lactobacillus sp. Classification (GTDB taxonomy): domain Bacteria; phylum Bacillota; class Bacilli; order Lactobacillales; family Lactobacillaceae; genus Lactobacillus. Next base: position 5,959 of record JAAVAW010000012.1, read on the forward strand.
GAGCAAGCATGGTATCAGAACCAACCTTAGTGGCTTTGAAAGTAATGACACTATTGGTATTCATGGTAGACCCAACTACAGTATCACCAACTTGCTTTTCAACTGGCATACTTTCGCCAGTTACCATTGATTCATCTAAATTAGATATTCCCTGGGTAATAATGCCATCAACGGGTACCTTTTCACCCGGTTTCACCCTGATTAAATCACCAACTTGAACTTTGTCTAGTGGTACTTTAACATATTTACCGTCTTTTAAAACTTCAGCATCTTTTGCTTGTAGCCCCATTAATTTTCCTAAAGCATCAGAAGCATTATCATGCATCTTTTCTTCCATGGCATCACCAAGTAAAACAAAGACAGTTACAAAGGCAGCACTTTCAAAGTAAACGGGACGATTAGTAAACATAGCAAAAATACTGTAAAAATATGCAACTGCTGTACCAGTGGCAACCAAGGTGTTCATATTAGCACTATGCTTTTTGAAAGCAGCCCAGGCGCTTTTCCAATATGGCACTGCAGAAATTGCCATAATTATTGTAGTAGTAATTAATGCAATCCAATTATAATAGGGCATCATCCAGTGAAAGGGCATGGCAATCATTTGAATCAACATTGGAATTGAAAGAATCAAAGAGATCCAAAAACGTTGAATATTTGATAGCTTCATTATTTAACAACTACCTTTCCATGAAACATATCCATACCACAAGCAAAATTATAGGTACCGGCTTTATCAGTAGGAATTTTTACACTAGTAATTGGTTGTTTGGTTAAATCTTCATTAACACCTAATTGTTCAAAAACGACATGTGATAAACATGCTGTTGAATCCTTTAAATCAAAATTTACTTGTGCAGGAACACCTTTTTTTAAAACAACAGTTGAAGGAGAATAGCCACCATTCACTATAATAGTTGCTGTTTGTTCATCATTAACGACTGTTGATTCGCCAGCATTTTCTTTATGAGGAGCAAAAAACCACCATAAGATAAATGCAATTAAAATAATTCCGATAATAATTGAAATGATTCGTCCTATACTCATAAAATTACCTCCTAAATATGACTAACTTTCTTTACTTAGACAGTTGCAAGCCACCATATTAGGAGCGGTTTGCAGTTTTTTATCAATCTCTACTTTAATTTTTTCTAGATCAGATTTGGAAATAGGGGAATCTTTAACTAAATTAAAAATTACTTCTCCTTTATGCATATTACACATGCGATCTAATAGTTCTTGAGTTGCATCAACCATCATTTCCGTTTGTGACACTGTGGGAAGGTATAAGAATCCTCTACCATCTTGTTTAGCCTCTAAGAGCCCTTTTTTTGTTAATCTGCGAATTAAGGTTTTAATAGTAGAATCAGACCAAGACTTCTTCTTTTGAAGTTCACTAATAATCTCTTTCGTATGTGCCTGATTTAAGGTCCAAACAATTCTCATAATTTCCCATTCTGCATCTGAAATATCAGTGCTTGATAGTTTTCTTTTTTCCATAAGCAACTCCTTTCGTTTACAATTGTAACCATAAATTAATTGACTACATTTGTCAACGATATTGCATTAAAAAAACCATCTAGGTTAAACTAGATGGTTAAAATTTAAATTAAAATACCATTACAGTGATCAATTTCATGTTGGATAACTTCTGCAATAAAATCTGAAAATTTTTGTTCATGTGTTTTAAAGTTTTCATTTTGATACTGAACGGTAATATTTTTAAAACGCTTAGTAGATCTTTGTCCAGTCAATGAAAGGCAGCCTTCTTGGGCTAAGTATTCTCCTGATGAATTAGTAATAATAGGATTGAGCATTACTAACGGCAGTGGACCGATAAATAAAGCGATAATGCGTTTATTTTGGCCGATCATATTAGCCGCTAAGCCAGCAGCTTTATCTTTATTAGCCATTAAGGTATCTTTTAAATTTTGAGCAATGTTTAAGTCATCCTGGGTAGCAGGTGCTGATTTTAAACTAAGGGTTAATTGATTATGAGTAATATTTTGTTGAGTCATTTTTATCCCATATTTGTAATTAAGAAAAAGATAATGAAAAGGACAAATAAGAAGTACATCATTGGTGAGACTTCTTTATAACGTTTGGAAGCAATCATAGTGATTGGGTAAGCAATCATTCCTAAAGCTAACCCATCGGAAATAGAATAGGTAAGTGGCATACCAACAACTACTAAGAAAGCTGGAAAGGCAATCTCAAATTTATCCCAATTAATATACTTTAAATTACCAGCCATTAAAACACCTACAATAATCAAGGCAGGGGCAGTAACAGTTGTAGGAATGACTGCTAGTAAAGGACTGAAGATCATTGCAATTAAGAAGAAAATTCCAACAAAAATAGCTGTTAAACCAGTTCGACCACCCATTGCAATACCGGCACTAGATTCTACAGATGTACCAAGAGGTGCGGTACCTAAAACGGAACCTTCAACCATGGCAAGTGAATCAGAAAGAAAAGCCTTACCAATGTGAGGAATTTTTCCATTCTTATCAACCATACCAGCTTGTTGGGTCATTCCAATTAAAGTGCCAGCAGTATCAAAGAAAGTAACTAGTAAGAATGTAACAACAACCATCCATAATTGGGCGGTATTAATATCTTTAAGATGAAATACAGCTTGACCAAAGGTAGGTGCAATAGATGGTGGTGCAGAGATGATGCCATGAGGCATTGGAATTTGATTAATTGCAATACCAAAACCAGCAGTAACAATCATTCCAATAAAAATAGACCCAGGAACTTTAGCAGCCATTAAAATGACAGTTAAAATAAGACCAAATAAGGTAATCCAAATTTCAGGATTATTAAAGCTTCCTAGACCAACGAGCGACGATTTATTATCAACGATAATTTTACCGTTTTGTAAGCCGATAAAAGCAATGAATAAACCGATACCAGCTGAAATAGCATATTTTAAGTCTTGAGGAATAGCATCAACCACTTTTTCACGCAACTTGAGAATTGTAATTAAAATAAATAAAACTGAAGCTACTAAAACTGAAGCCAAAGCAGTTTCCCAGGAAATGCCCATACCCACACAAACGTTGTAAGCAAAAAAGGCGGCACTACCTAAAGTAGGAGCTAAGGCAATTGGATAATTAGCAATAAGCCCCATCAAGAAACAACCTACTGCTGTAGCAATTGCAGTAACAGTAAAAGCCGCGCCTTTATTAATACCAGCTGCATGTAAAATGTTTGGGTTAACAAATAGGATGTAGGAGAGACTGACAAAAGTAGTTAAAGCAGCAATTAACTCACGTTTGACAGTGGTATGAGCATCCGATAAATGAAAGAATTTTTCTAACATTTTAAATTTCCTCCGAATTATTAAGAATTTATAAAGAACTTTGTTCTAAAGTGTAGCACATAAACTAGATTGTGACAGATCTTTTTCGTAAAAAATAAAAAAGCCTGACAAAAGTCAGACTTTAAAATTAATCTTTATTGTTAAGACGTACATATTCTTGAAGTTGCGCAATTGTGAAATATGGTAAATGATGTTCGGCCGCAAATTTTTTTAAATAAGGGCGACGAGCCATTGTACCATCTGGTTTAATCATTTCACAAATATAAGCAACTTCTGGTTCTCCAGCTAAACGGGTGAGGGTAATAGAAGCTTCGGTATGCCCATTGCGTTCTAATACGCCTCCATCTTTAGCAATTAATGGAAAAATGTGGCCCGGTTTGAAAAAGTCTTCAGACTTAGAATTAGGATCGGCCAGGTGCTTGATAGTTAAAGCACGATCAGCAGCTGAAATACCAGTAGTAGTATCTTTATAATCAACGCTAACAGTAAAGGCAGTCCCATATGGATCAGTGTTATTTCCGACCATCGGATTTAAATTTAAGCGCTTAGCAATTGAGCCACCAACTGGAGCACATAAAAGACCACGTGCGTTTTTTATAATAAAATTGACATTTTCGGCAGTAACTTTGCTACCTAAACCAATCATGTCACCTTCNGCTTCNCGGTCTTCATCATCNGCNACAATNACTAAACCACCNTTTTTCATCCATTCAATTGCATTTTTNATATTTTCTATTTCTTGAGTTGACATCGATAATTTCTCCTTTAGTTAATCCGTAAATTTCAATAATTAGCTCTTAAAAGAAAAATTATGTAGTNTCATANCAAGATTTAGTAATAAATTTAGCTAAAAATAATGTGAAGTAATATGGATTACATCTCTCCTTTATCAATCTAATTCAATATATTAAATTAATTAAAAATAATTGTCAATTANGACTTATTTTATATTTAGAACCCACATAAAGATAATAAAGATGACAAATAATGCCCACATAACTGGTGATACTTCTTTACCACGGCGAGCAGAAACCATGGCAATTGGGTAAGTGATCATTCCCCAAGCCAAACCATCAGAAATAGAATAAGTAAGCGGCATTCCAATTAGAATTAGAAAGGCNGGTACAGCTATTTCTAATTTTTCCCAGTGAATTTGTGCAGTATTTTGCGCCATTAATACACCGACAATAATTAAAGCTGGAGCAGTAACTTGNGTAGTAAAAATACCAAGTAANGGACTAAANATCATAGAAATTAAGAAGAACATTGCGACAAAGACAGCAGTTAAACCTGAACGTCCTCCAACAGCGATTCCGGCACTTGATTCTACAAAGGCTCCAACTGGAGAAGTACCAAAGATTGANCCAAAGAGCATAGCAGTAGAATCAGAGGCTAACGCCTTACCTACGCGTGGCATCTTATTATTTTTCATTAANCCNGCTTGNTGNGCNAAACCAATTAANGTACCTGCNGTATCAAAGAANGTNACTAATAAGAANGTAAGNACNACAATCCACATTTGNAGAGTATTAATATCTTTAANNTGAAAAATTGCTTGTCCAAANGTNGGAGCNAAACTTGGNGCTAAAGAAATAAATTTATGAGGAAGAGCAATNTGACCAGTANNAATACCAAAAATNGANCCGGCNACCATNCCNATAAANATTGCNCCNGGNACNCCTAANATCATTAANATAATGGTTANNANNAAACCAAAAATNGTGATCCANACNAGNGGATTATCNAATGANCCAAGNCCAACTAAAGTNGANNNATTTTTAANAATTAANCCACCATCNTGTAANCCTAANAAGGCNATAAANAANCCAATACCNGCAGAAATNGCATATTTTAANTCNNNAGGAATTGCATCAATAATTAATTCNCGNANTTTNAATAAAGTAATTANAATAAAAATAATTGANGCAACAAAAACNGANGCNANNGCNGTTTGCCATTTAACATGCATNCCAATACAAACGGTATANGCAAANAAGGCNTTNATTCCTAAAGCTGGTGCTTCACCAATNGGATANTTNGCNACAATTCCCATNATNGCNGTACCTAGNGCNGCTGCNAANGCNGTNGCNGTAAANACTGCNCCNGTTGGCATNCCACTTGCCCCTAGGACACTGGGGTTGACAAATAAAATATAGGACATNCTAATAAAAGTAGTNAGNCCNGCTAAAAATTCNGTNCGNANATTAGTNCCAAGNCTANNTANTTTGAAATANNTNTTTAAAAAGTTCATTTTAATCCTCCANATCGAACTTAATGTTCGTGTTTNAAATATATTTTTAGGACNAATTTAGTTTATCATTCCTATAAAATGATGTAAATACGAATTATNAGATNAAATATNATTAATGTGAAAATAATTACAAGNAATATTACTAATATTTTGAAAGAAATAATGATATAACAACCGTAGATTNAGTAAGAGAAGANGGTATAAAAATGACTGTTTATTATAAGGGTTTTCCTCAAAGTACTAGAGAAAAGAAATTAAATCTTGTAAATTTAAACCAATTGGAAGATGAAGTAAAGTATGTGATGCCAGAAGCTGCNTANTACTATATTGCTAGTGGNTCNGAAAATGAATGGACTTGGCGNAATAATACNCAAGCNTTNAANCANTTNCAAATTGTNCCNAGAGCNTTAACTNATAGNTCCAATCCAAGNACNGATACTACTTTTATGGGAATGGATTTAAAGACNCCNGTNATGATNAGTCCAATTGCATGTAANGGTATTTCTCATGCNGAAGCCGAAGTTGATGTNGCTAAGGGNGCNAAAGCNGCNGGTGCGTTATACAGNATGAGTACNTATGCTAANAAGAGNGTTGAAGANGTNCAAAANGCNGTTGGTGAATCNCCAAGATTTTTCCAATTATATTTAAGTAAAGATTGGGACTTTAACCGNATGGTAATTACTGATGCNNTTAANGCNGGTTTTAGTGGNTTCTTCTTAACCGTTGATGCTACTGTTAGTGGATATCGTGAAGCTAATCTGCGTACNCATTTTACTTACCCAGTTCCATTAGCATTCTTTAACAAGTGGTCTGGNGGTAAAGGTGAAGGTCAAAGTGTTGCTCAAATGTANGCTTCTTCAGCNCANAAGATTGGNCCNGATGATATTAAAAANATTAAGGAAATTGCNGGTNNNGATGTTCCAGTCTTTGTAAANGGTGTTGAATGTGCCGAAGATGCNTTNTTAGCAATTGGTGCNGGNGCTGATGGTATNGTTGTTTCTAACCANGGTGGTCGTCAATTAGATGGTGCTCCNGCNACNATTGATGTNNTACCAGAAATNGCNAAAGAAGTTCACCACAGNGANCANCGTATTCCAATTATTTTGGACTCTGGNGTTCGTCGTGGTTCACATGTNTTCAAGGCNTTAGCTTTAGGTGCTGACCTAGTTGGTATTGGTCGTCCATACTTATACGGATTAGCTTTAGGTGGTGCCCTTGGTGTTGAATCAGTAATTGAACAATTAAACAAAGAATTNTTAATTGACATGCAATTAACTGGTTGCAAGACTATTGAAGATGTAAAGCATGCTAAGATTGANCACATTTCTTANAGTGCTGATTGGGGTGTTTCATCAACAAGTCCGAGTGTAAGAAAGCCTTACCCTGTAACTAAGGAAAACCAATTAGAAAAAGATGCTGACAGCACAGATGCCGAATCTGGCGCTTCAGAACATGAATAATTAAATAAAATATTTACAAAACAAAAACAGAGTTGAANNTANNTTCAACTCTGTTTTTGTTTTGGTATAAAATGATGANAATTAAGCTTCAATCATAATATCATCTAAACCTTTATCCCAATCTTCTGGTAATTTACCAATTTCTTTGAGTTTAAGGACAATTTGTTCAATGACCTTTTCACGATCTGCTTCATTTGCCATAAAATCGTATTTATCTCCATCAATTATCATTTTTGGAGAATAATCATACTTTTCATACCAGGGCTTGTAATAACGAAGCAAACGTTTATAGTAATCTTCCAAGGTAGGATCATAACTTAATTGTTCATAGTTACGTCCACGTTTTTGGATACGTTTAATCATTGTATCGTAGGAAACGTCGATGTGAACTAATAAATCAGGATGCTCTTTAGGCATACGATTTAATTCTGACATCATATTATTTAATAATTCATAATAAGTGTCTACCTCTTCTTTAGTTGCCCGACCAATATCAGCATTCATTTGAAAGAAAAGGGCGTCTTCATAAATTGAACGATCAAGTACATTATTATCATCTTCTAAAGCATGTTTAATACTTTGAAAACGAGTATTTAAAAAGTAAACCTGTAATAAAAAGGCATATTTTTCTGGGTTTTCATAAAATAATGGCAATACAGGATTATCATCAACACTTTCATAAAAGGGTTTTGTATTTAAATATTTAGATAAAATTCCTGTAAGACTGGATTTACCGGCTCCAATAGGCCCACTCAATACAATAACTGTCATCACGGTCCTTCTTTTTATAAATGTAANTATTATTTTACTTAAAGATTTCCAAGTTCTTTGAGTTTAGTATCAATCATTTTAATTACTTCTTTTTTAGCATCTTCATCGACTACAAAGTCATATTTATCTCCATCAATTGCCATTTTAGGAGATTCATCATAGGCTTCATACCAAGGTTCATAGTATTTTATAAGTCTTTCATAGTATGCCTTTAAGCTAGGATCACTTGATAATTGCTCAAATGAACGGCCACGCTTTTGAATACGTTTAAGCATAGTNTNNAAAGAAACATGAATATAAATTAATAAATCNGGTTTTTTACTTGGGTTTCCAGGTGTTTCAGCCATCATATTATGTAAAAGACTATCATATATTTTGAATTCGGTAGCATCAGCAATTTTACTATCTACATTCATCTTAAAAAATAAAGCATCTTCATAAATTGAACGATCAGAAACAGCATTCTTTTCTTGAATNGCTTGGTTTATCTGAGCTAGGCGATGATTTAACAGATAAACGTTTAATAAAAAAGTGTAGTGGGACATATCCTTATAATATAAAGGTAAGACAGGATTATTATCTACACCCTCATAAAATCCTTGAGTCCCTAAATGTTCAGCTAAAATGCCTGTTAAACTGGATTTACCGGCTCCAATAGGCCCACTCAATACAATAACTGTCATCACGTTCTTTCTATAATAAATTAATTATAAGTTACTACTATATATTGTTTGCCTTATTAGTTTATTCCAAGATATAGGGGGCAAACAAGAAGATTTTTAATTTTGTTCCACACAAAAAAGTCAAGCATTTGCTTGACCTTTTTTTAAATATTTTTATAAAAACTTTGTGAAAAATAAAATCAAAAACTCTTACTTACGGTATTTAGAACTTAACTTAGCTGCTGCAGTTTCATCACAAATAATGGTTACATCAGGATGATCTTGAAGAATAGATGCAGGTACTTCTTCAGTCACTGGTCCTTCAATCATAGCTTTAATAGCATCTTGTTTAGCCTCGCCAAATGCTAATAGAACAATCTTTTTGCTGTTCATGATTGATCTAATTCCCATACAAATTGCTTGGCGTGGAACGTCATCAATATTATCAAAAAATCTAGAATTTGCCTTAATAGTATTTTCGGTTAATTTTACTTCATGAGTTAAGCTGCCAAATGGGGTACCTGGTTCATTAAAGGCTATATGCCCGTTACCACCGATTCCTAAAATTTGAATATCAATTGGATTTTCTTCNATAATTTTGTTGTANCGATCTACCTCTTCGTGAATATTCTTAGCTAAACCATTAGGGATGTAAGAATGCTTAAAAGGTTTCTTATCAAAGAGATGATGTTGCATAAAATAGTGGTAACTTTGATCGTTGTCTGGGGCTAAACCATAGTATTCATCTAAGTTGATACTAGTCATATCAGAAAAATCAAGGTCACTGTCTACCATATCTGAGTATAAAGGAATTGGAGAAGACCCAGTTGCTAATCCTAAAACCTTAGCACCATTTTCCATTCCAGTTTTAATTATTTCAAAAGCTTTAGTTCCGCCTTCGATATTATCTTTAGTAATGATAATTTTCATGATTTAGTCCTCCTCTTTATTGGTCTAGTCCATTATAAAATAAAANAAAGTTTAGGTCAACATAAGCGGTTACATTATTATAAAAATAAGGGGTTTGTTACAATCGATATGAGGTGAGAGGAATGGCNAAATTATTTTCAGAATTGGATTTATCTAGAATAGGGATGGGAACATGGAATATTGGAGAAGANAGNAATAAGAGAAAAGATGAAATTAACGCATTACGCTATGGAATTGANAATGGAATCAATGTAATTGATACGGCAGAAATGTATGGAGAAGGAAAAAGTGAAAGTTTAGTTGGTGAAGCAATCNAAGGATATGATCGTTCAAAACTATATTTAATTTCAAAATTTTATCCCTATCATGCAACNCCNCAACTAGAACGAAAAAGCCTAGAAAAATCATTGCAGCGACTNGGAACNGATTATCTAGATCTTTATTTGTTACATTGGCGTGGNACAACCCCATTAGANGATACTGTGNTTGGTTTACAAAAACTTCAGCAAGAAGGTTTAATTAAACAATGGGGTGTTTCTAATTTTGATACAGCGGANATGGAAGAATTATTTTCTATTCCAGGCGGAGAAGAATGTTTCGTTAATGAAGATTTATATAATCTACANCAACGTGGAGTAGAATATGATCTTTTACCATGGCAAAAACAANATCACGTGAACTTTATTGGATATTCACCATTTAATTCTGGAAAGGGNAATTCTATTCGGATTACAAACAATTTGAAACTTATTGCTAAAAATCACCATGTTACACCACATCAAGTAATGCTCGCTTGGGCAATTAGATCAACAAATATTTTGTCCATCCCTAAGGCAGGAAAAATTAGTCATATGCANGAAAATATTGAGGCACAAGAAATCAAATTATCTGAAGATGAATTAATACTGATAAATAAAGATTTTCCACAGCCAAGCNAAAAAGAATCTTTAGCCACGATTTAATCACATGTGGATAAATAATAAAGCAGTTCTTTTTATAAAGAACTGCTTTATTATTTTTTAGGAACTTTAATTTGANCAGAAATTATTTTTAAACGAGCCTTTTGTGCTTGATNCCATGCTTGGTTAGAAATGTTAGGGGAATTAATAATATAGACACCATTATTTTTTAAATTATANTTTAATGACTTTCCTCCAGGAAACTTATTTTGATAAGCTAATTGAGCNACATTATTGGTNGCTGCATTAACAGACTTAATGACNGATGTAAGAGTAAAATTAGATTCTTGTTGACCTTTAGCAAAGTAATTACCTAGTTTTTGTTGATTTGAATCTACACCAATAACATAAATCTTTTGNTTTACTGGATGGGCTTCATTAATTAATTTAATTGCTTGAAAAACCCCATTTCCACTTTTACCAGCTGCTTGGAAAATAATATCTGCATTTTGACTAGCCATGTTTGAAGCCAATGCTTTTGCTTTGGAGGTTTTAGAGAAGCTATTAGTGTAAGCAGTAATAAGTTTAATATTTTTATGAAGCCTTTTGGCGCTATCTTTAATACCNGCCGNAAAACCACTTTGATATTTAAGAGTNGGNCCACTTTGCGTACCNCCAATAAANCCAATTTTATTAGTNTGAGTAGTATAAGCTGCAACGATACCCGCTAAATAGGCACCTTGTTCNTTATCAAAGTTGATAGAAGCAACATTTTTTTGATTATGAATAGTGGCATCGANAATTACAAAATTCCGTTTNGGATTATCTTGAGCANCTTTAGCAAGATCATTCTTGAGATTATANCCAACNCCAAAAATAGTTTTGAAATTTTCATTAATGGCTTCTTGAATTGGAATCTTATAATTATTCGTGGAAGCAGTAAAGTATTGATATCCCCCTGGACCTTGAGTAAGATCATTAGTTTTACCATAGTTCTTAATCCCTGCCCAAGCGGAAGCATTATAAGATTGATCATTAACGGAATTGGTATCAGTAATTAAAGCNACTGTTTCATGTGAAGTTTTATCCGTAGGATGTGAATGTGAATGAGGAGTACTACATCCACTAAGAGTTAAAATAAGCACAANAGCACTAACTGTACACAAAAATAATTTTGATTTAATCGAAAATTTATTCATAANTTTTCCTTANCGAAATAAATAATAATTGAATTTAAATTAACAANTGGTTTTTAAATTGTCAAACTAAAAGAGGGGCCGAATAGAGCTCCTCTTTTTATAATTTAATTAAGATGGAAAATAATTCCTAGTAAAAATCCAATAGCTTCAGTAATAAAAAGTGCATGAGTATTTTGNACTACTTTTGGAAAGGTTATTCGTTTGTTTTGAACACGCCATAAGGCTTGCATATTTTTTACTAAAAGTGGAATACAAATTACGATTAATAAAATTGTCCAAGGCAAAATATTAATCATTACTGCCCAAATAGTTAAGATAAAACCAAGAATNTAGTTGAAAACAAATAAATAAAGTCCACCTTTAATGCCAATATAGGANACTAAAGTATGACGGCCATTATTAATATCTTCTTGATAATCACAGACATTATTGCCAAGTAATAACGTATAATTGCAGATTTCTGGAATACCAGCAGCTAAGATGATTTTTCCTAAAAATGNCCAAGAAAAATTGAAATTTGGATAAATATTAATATAGACCATCACTAAAATAATTCCTAGACCCATAGCAAANGCTGCCGCAATTTCTCCAAAGGGNCCGGATGAAATTGTATGTGAACCAGTAGAATAAGCAATGGCAATTGNATAGCAGAGTAAACCAAGNATCCAAATAATGAGATTATTNGTTTGAATTCCGATTAAGATACCACATANAGCCGAAATAAGAAATAAAATCAATGAAAACCACTTAACCTGNTTCGGATCTAAATGATACATTCCAATCGGATTTTTTTTATGATCACCTGTTTGAGCAGCTTTTTCTCGTTTATAGTCCCAATAACCATCATTTACATTCATGAAGATTTGCAATACAACCATGGCAATAATCATCTCAATCGTCGGCCAAGGACGTAAAAGATGGTAATTATACCAAGCATAAAAAATACCTAAAATAAGNGGAATAATAGAATTAAATAAGGTACGTGGTTCAATTAATTCGTAATAACCTTTTTTATANTCAGCTGACATTGTAAATCCTTTCTTAAAGTAATCCTTGATCCATTAAGTATAAATTATGAAATTGTTTATTTTCTTTGAATANTGTATGAGGATTACCTTCCATTTCTACCACTCCATCTTTAAAGAAAAGTACCTGATCAATAAATTTCATTCCTTGGAGATGGTGAGTGATCCAAATAACAGTTTTATTTTTNAGAACGTTAAAAACTAAATTGAGTAANTTTTGTTCAGTAAGTGGATCTAGACCCACTGTNGGTTCATCTAAGAGAACAATAGGAGTATCTTGTAAAAGTACACGCGCAAGGGCCAAACGTTGCTTCTGACCTCCAGAAAAGCGTGCTCCAGCTTCTTGAACTGCGGTGTTTAANCCGGCNGGTAGNGAACGAACAAAATCACNCATTTGAACTCGATCTAAAGCTGTCATCATTTCATCACTAGTTGCCCTAGGNTTAGCCATTTGTAGATTTTCATAAATGGTTGTATTAAATAAAAAAGGTTCTTGATTTAATACAGAAAATAATTGAGCACGTTCATCTTGTAAAGCTCGTACATTAATATTATTTAATTCAATCTGACCATGATNNGGTGCTAAATCACCTAAAACTAACTGTAANATAGTACTTTTTCCAGCACCNGAAGGACCAATTAAAGCAGCCTTTTCACCTTTTTCTAGNGTTANAGAAAAATCTTTAATAATTGCTTTGGTTTCACCTGGATAAGTAAAACTTACATGATTTAATTGTAAGAGATTAACTGNTTTAGGNGCCAATTTTTCTTGAGTAGGAAGANGNTTTTCTTTAGGCTTTAAATTATTAAGCCGTACTACAGAATCGCTGTATGTGTGCCATTCTTCAACACCTTGAGCTACAGGAATAAAAGCATCAGAAAGTGGGAAAAGAGCNAAAACTACAGCTCCNACATAGTTAGCTGCATNTTGATTANAAGTTAAATCTTTATTAGTAAAGTAAAGCAAAGCAACTGCAATTAANCCAAAAATAAATTCTANGACAAAATCACGNGCCCAATCAAATTCACCTGATTTTTTATTATTTTTAATTAAACTTTTTAGNGTTGATTTTGATTGATTATAGAAATCGGCTTGACGCCCAGATACTTGCCAATCTCCAGCTCCCAAAACTTGATCAGTATATTCGGTATAAAGGGATGATTTTTCAGCCTTTTCTTTTGATCTAATTGCTGCTTGAGATAGTAAAGAAATAAGTGGGACAACGAATAATTCAAATAACAGTAGGATTGCTACCACACCAGCTAATGGCCAGCTAAACCAGCCAAGAAGACAAATGCCGATAAAACCAACAATATAACTTAAAATTGNTGGAAAAATAGTTCTAAGATAAAGATTTTGTAAGTGACCTAAATCTTCGGTTAAAAGTGAAAGTAAAGTACCAGTCTTATATTCTCCACCAACAGTTGAAGAATTTTTTTCNACAATATTATAAAGACGAAAGCGTAAATCACTTGTTACACGTAAAACCCAATTGTGTGAAACTAGTCTTTCTAAATATCGAAAGAGGGGACGGCCAATACCAGTTGCTCTTAAAAGAACAATTGAAGTGTAGATCATCAAAATGTTAGCAGGATGTGTNGCAGCCTTATCNATCGTATAACCNGCATAAAACATTAATGCACCGGCACAAAGAAACATTATAGTTCCCAAAAATAGGGCTAAGATAAACATCCATTTATATTTCGCTAAATAGGGTTTGATCCACGTTTCAGTTTTCCAGGAAAAACTANCTTTTCTCATAGTTCTGCCTCCTTTAATGGTTCAGTTAATTTGCGATAGGCNGTTCCATTTTTTGCTAAATCATTAGGAGTACCTTGTTCAACAATTTTGCCATTTTCTATTACTAANCACCAATCCATATCTTTTAGCCAGTGTAAACGGTGAGTAGCAAANAATACAAGATGATGTTCCATTAAAGGTGNCATTGTCTTTTTTAATTCATATTCAGTTTCAATNTCTANATGNGCAGTTGGNTCATCAAAGAATAGNATATGACGNTCATCAGCTAANAATGCTCGNGCTAAAGCNATACGNTGTTTTTGTCCACCCGATATTCCACGACCNTGTTCACCAATTTTGGTATCTAANCCATNTTTTAAACCTGTAATGAATTCTTTGAGNCCGGCAGCTTTAATAGCTTNTTCAATTTCNTCATCGGTTGCTTCAGGTCGATAGAAAGTAATGTTATAACGAATGGTATTAGCAAACATATAAGGTTCTTGGGGAATATATGTTAATTGTTTTTGCCAATTTTCTTGAGTNAAAGTAGAAAGTTGNGTGTTATTGANAGTAAAATTATTNTTTTTANTNTTAGGAGTAAGATAGCCAGATAAAATATTCATTAAAGTTGTTTTACCTGCTCCAGTTGGTCCAATAATACCGATTTTTTCATAGCCNTTGATTGATAAATTAATATTGCTTAGCTCATTAACAATTGCTTTTTTGGCTTCATTTTCTTCGACCATACCNGTCATTTTTGCATTTGGATCAACAATAAATTTATCTTGATCATCATTTCCATAGGTAAATGATAAATCNTTAACAGTTAGCGTGCTATTTTGGTTCCACGTGAAACTAGGTAACTGATTTCTTTGTTCAACCGTTTTAAATTCAAGGATATCAAACATTTGCCCAAGAGCGTTTTTACCATTTAATGTGGCATGAAAGTCGTTTCCAAAATCTCTAATAGGCAAAAAATACTCAGGAGAAAGTACTAAAACAGTTAGTGACGGTAATAAAATTAAACGTCCATCAATTAATCCTAANCCTAAGAAAACAGCCACAATTGCAATTGAAAGGGTAGTAAAGAAGTCTAAAGTAAACGTAGAAAGAATAGCAACACGTAATACACGCATTGTTTGTTTACGATAAGCTTCACTGTTAGCATAGACTTCNTTACCGTATCTTTTTGCTAAACCTAATACTTTTAAAGTACCAATACCACGTAAAGCATCAACAAAGTGATTTTGTAATCTAATATAACCACCATANTGTTTACTTGCTTGATCTTGAGCGNCCTTTCCTAAAATTATCATAAATAAAATTAAAAGNGGNAANACTANTANTAANATCCANCCTGATACTNCATTTTTNGTAAAAATATAAATTANAATNATCCAAGGNATAATNGNAAGACCAATTAGTTTAGGAAAGATGAGTGATAAATAATCGGCTACTTCATCCATACCGTCTAANAGCATTGCNACTANATTACCNGTACCAACTTTTGAGCTNACACTTAGACCACCTTGGTATATCTTATTTAAAATTTCTTCTCTAAGTAAAGTNGTAGTTTGACGTGCATAGCGTTTCATATACCAATTTTGAAACCAGGTAATNGCTTGNCGAAGTAAGTACATGGCAAAGAAAATAAGTACATTAAGAGCAATATTTGAAAAAGGTTTACGTTCCCAAGAGCCAACAATTGCTTTAGCAAGATAAATTCCTTGCCCTAATATAGCAAATGCTTGCANGANAATAAGTCCTGCAAGCATTGTNAGCATGATCTTAGCTTTTGGTAATTTAAAAAGTCGTTTATCGATCATGAAATATTTTTCCTTATTAATTACATAAAGTTGTCACTGATATCATCGGCTTTAACGCGGTGTCTAAAAATGTAGTAAGTCCAAATGATATAAGCCAAAGCGATTGGTAAGAGAATACATGCAACAATCGTCATNACTTGTAGAGTTAGGGCACCATTTGCAGCCTTAGCAATTGAAATTGTGTGAGCTGGATTTTGTGCGATAAGAACATTTGGAAATAGACCGTTAAAGAGTAAAGTTACTACTCCTGCTAAAGTTAAACCACTAAAAACAAAGGCCCAAGCTTGATGGTTAGAGTGATTAAAGATTTGAGAAAGAATAGTAAATACTACAATAGCTACAGTAATACAAATTGACGAAATTGGACGTTTTTCAAAGAAATCAGTTTGGAAAATTACNAATAAAGCAAAGACAACTTCACCAATATAGGCAACAATNTATAGTTTATTATTTAAACTTTGAGCGCGACGACTTAATTCAGGATCATCAATTCTAAGTCTTAAGAAGTTAAGACCNTGGATTAAGCATAATAAGACGCCCGCAACAGCAGTTACAATAGAAAGCCAGTTAACAATATTCCAAAAACTAAGGCTCATATTACCTTGAGCATCCATTGGAACACCTTGGATTAANCTNCCAAACATCATACATAAGAAGAATGGCGCTAATAAACTACCAAAGAATAATGCCCAGTTCCAGAAATTAAATCCTNTTCTACTTTCNGCATGACTNGAAAATTCNAANGAAACNCCACGAATAATCAAAGANAANAANGTTAAGAANANNANGATNTANTATCCACTNAATAANCTTGCGTACCAAGCAGAAAATGATGCAAACATNGCACCACCNGCNGTAATTAGCCAAACTTCATTAGCATCCCAAATNGGNCCAATNGTNCGAACCATTANNCGNCGNTCANGNTCATTTCTNGCNANNAAACGNGTNGCCATTCCAACACCNTANTCAAAACCTTCNGTAAAGAAGAANATAATGAATAANAGNGCAATTAGAAGNAACCATAATAATTGTAAAGGTTGAATTCCATCAATCATCAGTACTGACCTCCTTGTAATGCTCTTTCAACTCCCATATCNAGTTGACGTTTACTGTAGTANANCATNACNCCACCTAANGTAGCNAAGATTAAGAAGTACATGATATTAGTGAANANNAATTCACCNAAGGTNGTNCTTGGTGAAACAGAATCNGCAATNGTAAATANACCATAAACAGTCCATGGGAAACGNCCNAATTCTGTNATAAACCAACCACAAGTATTAGCAATAAATGGAGCATAAGTAGTAATACCTAAAATCCATAAGAACCAACGCTTNTTTTCAATCGTATCTTTCTTTGAACGACTCCAAATCAAACCTAGAATTGATAATAGGAAGAACCAAGCGGCAAATCCAGCCATGATACGGAATGAGTAGAATAATGTCTTTACAGGAACATAATAACTCATATCCTTACCAAACTTTTTATCATATTTTGCATGTAATTCCTTATTGATTTGNTTCATACCNTTNATGCTACCAGTTGTCTTGTGGTAAGTNAGNATAGNNANNANATNNGGAACTGAAATNGCNCCTTTATTTTCNTGANTTTTAGTATCAAGATCNGCNACNATATCCCAAGGAGCGTGCTTAGNAGTAGTNTTATAAACACCTTCAGTAGCNGCAAACTTCATTGGTTGTTCATGAATTTCAACTTGAGTTTGGTAGTCACCAACATAAATTTCAAGTGCTGAAGTAATCAAAACAATCCAAAGACTTACACGAAGTGATTTCTTGAAGAAGTGGCGATCATGTTTATGTTTACCTAATAAACCAAAGGCGGACATACCAGCTACTACAACTGATGCAGTTACAAAAGCACCGATAATTACATGAGGNAATTCTGCTGATAAAGCAGGATTCTTAAGNAGTGCCCAGAAACTNGTCATTTGTGCTTTGCCGTCCTTGATAGNANANCCAACNGGNTTNTGCATAAANGAGTTNGCAGTNAAAATCCAAACGGCACTNAGNAGNGAACCNANGAATGATAACCAAACNGTTACACANTGAAGNCCTGGNTTAAATCTNTTCCAAGTAAANGCCCAAAGNCCAATAAANGTAGATTCAAGGAANAANGCAAGTAGTGCTTCAATAGCTAATGGAGCACCAAAAATATCTCCCATAAATCTAGAATAATTAGACCAGTTCATNCCNAATTGNAATTCTTGAATNAGTCCTGTTACAACACCTACNGCAAAACTCAAAAGGTAAATTTTACCCCAGAATTGAGCCATCTTTTTATAAACTTCNTCTTTCTTTGCTACATAAAGAGTTTCCATTATAGAAACTACTAAACCCATCCCAATAGAGAAGGGAACAAAGAAGAAGTGAAAGACCGTTGTCATCGCAAATTGAAAGCGAGCAAGGTCTANCATATCTACACCCAAAAGCATATTTTCACCTTTTCCTAATAAAGTAAATAATAATTGTACTTTTATCATAGACTTCTCTTTAAGAGATTTCAATTATATCAATGATGAAAGAGCTTTTAGTGATAATGATTAAATAATAATTGAAAAAAGTTGTTATTATAAAAAAAGCAAAGTGACATAGTGTTACNTTGCTTTTTTTAGCTTAAATTANTAAAAGAATTTAATTATGTTATTTAAAATTATTCGCTCCTTAGTGCTTCTGCAGCATCTCTTTTGGCCGCCATTTTAGCTGGTAAGTGNCCACCTAACATCGTCAAAATGGTAGAAACAATTATTAAANTAATTGCTTGTTTCCAATCTAATTGGGCCACATTAGCCATGTTAGTCATGTGATAAATTATNGAACTAATTGGGAANGTCAATAAGAAAGCAATAAAAATACCTAAAATACCAGAAAATGCNCCTAANATAAAGGTTTCNGCATCAAAGACTCTAGTTATATCACGTTTTCTGGCTCCAAGTGCTTTAAGAATACCAATTTCTTTAGTTCTTTCAAGGACTGAAGTATAAGTTAAAATACCAATCATAATCATGGAAGTAACTAATGAGATNCCNGCAAAAGCAACTAAAACCGTNGTAATACCACTAAGAACACCACCAGTAAGTTGNGTTAAGGTGCCAGACATATCGGTGTAAATAATTTTATTTGTCTCTTTTTTACCTTTATTCCACTTATCTAAGTAGTTTAACACCTTATCTTTNGANTCAAATGANGNNGGNTAAATTAANATNCTAGTTGGAANACTAGAACCCCCTAANGATGCAAGAACTTGTTCTTTTTGTCCATTTTCAAGTNGCTGATTTGTNATGACATTAGTAGAAGAATTTTCTTGTGCTTTGACAATTTCGGAATTCTTGTTTTGGTTGATAATGTCCTTAGTTAAACTATCACTGTAAGCAATNCCATTATCAAGTAAGGCCATTTGACTATTNTTTTTACTTCTAATTACNCCGCTTAAAGTAATNGTAGTTGTAGCGTTGTTATACATTGCTTGAGTAGGTTTTTGAGGAATGTAATTGCCAGTAGGTAATTTTTGATAATAGTCATTATTACTTATAATTTTAAATTTTTTACCAACTAATTTATTTAAATTGATTTTTTGACCATCCTTTACTTTAATTCCAAGATTGGTCAAAGCGTTTAAGTTAGCTTCGTCTTTATTGTTAAGNACTAAGACAACNTCAGTTTTACTTTGTGGCCAAGTNCCATTTAATAATTGATAATTGTTTTTTAAAAATGAACCATTCTTAGTATTAAGAGTAGTAGGAAAAACATTAGTGTTAACACCCACTGCATTCATACTTTGAAGTTGAGCAGCGGCCGCAGTATTTTGTGAAGTATTCATATTAGAAAACTGTACNTGNTCAATTTTTCCATTATTATTAGCTAATAAATTTAATTGNGTACCNCTAATAAAAGAAATATTATTTGCATACTGAGGNTTTATTTTTTTAATNTAATTTACGTAAGCTTGAGTAATATGATTTTCGTGAGTATTTTTTTCACTATCTGGTTTTGCTGCTGTTAAATACCCCTTATATTTGACATTTTTAGTGTCAGAATCTTGTTTAGAACTGTTGGCCGATAAATCTGTCGCAGTTTGAGAAATTGAAATTGGAAATTGNGCTAAAGTTTTAGTTTGAGTTTCATCAATCTGNTTTTGAAAACCATGAGATAATGCTAAAACAATGGCAATTCCAATAATTCCAATACTTGAAGCNAAAGCAGTTANAAAGGTTTGCCCTTTCTTTGTCATAATATTAGTAAAGCTAAGCTTTAAGGCGTTCCAGTAAGACATTTTNGTCTTTTTTAANTNGAANGTATCTTTNACNTNTNTANNNGGAGTNNANGGATCAGAATCNCTNANAATTTTNCCATCTTGAAANTGNACNATNCGACTNGCATATTCATCAGCNANNTCNGGATTNTGNGTAACCATGATAACNAGCTTNTCTTTNCTNANNTCCTTGATNATTTTCATAATNTCTTNACTAGTNTTGGTATCNAGNGCACCAGTCGGNTCATCACAAAGNAAAATNTCNGGATCATNNGCTATTGCCCGGGCAATAGCTACNCNNTGCATNTGNCCNCCTGAAAGTTGATTAGGCTTTTTATNAANATGNTCACCNANACCAACNTTNTTAAGGGCANNNATNGCNTTTTCATGACGTTCTTTACTNTCNACNCCNGAAAGNGTCATNCCTAATTCAACNTTNTCAATNATNGAAAGATGNGGAATTAAATTNTANCTTTGAAAAATAAAACCNACNGTNTTNTTNCGATAAGCATCCCAATCNGTTTGNGNNAAATTNTTNGTNGANTTACCATTGATNATAATATCACCGGAATCATANTGNTCTANNCCACCNATTACATTTAAAAGTGTNGTTTTNCCNGANCCACTTGGNCCTAAAATAGCCACAAATTCATGATTTCTAAAGTTGATAGTTACATCATTTAGNGCATGTGTAANTGTATCTCCAACTTTATAGGTTTTCATTAAGTGTTCAAGTTGTAACATTAGTATCCTTTCTTAAAAAGATATAAAAAATAATAGTTAGGTAACTAACTATTATTTTAAAGCAGATATTTNTAAATAGCCAATTTTATAACAAAAATAAATATATTNTTTAATAATTATTNATTATTAAAGAATACGATACTTTNCCCAACCAAAACNTATTACTATAGCTTGGATAATGAATATCAAGGCAATTAGCCCAATNATGAAAAAGTGTCTTTTTTTGTGCATGATAAAAGTACCAGCNAANTCTCTAATAATGGCATTTGGTAAAAAGTATAATCTAGTTGTTGCACCCACGCCATTTGCGTGTAAATGAGCAAGCTTGGCATATAGGCCTGCGCGAAAAAGATGATAATTATTAGTGAAGAATTTAGCTCTAAATTTATTATTACCAAAATCTTTAATGGCAATTTGCTTAGAAAAGANCATATTTTCTTGAGTATTAGTAGATTTATCTTCAAGTAAAATATATTCTTCTGNCATNCCATGTTTGATAGCATANGCCTTCATAGCTGCTGCTTCTGATAAATCTTCATCCTTTCCTTGACCACCTGACATGATTATTTTAGGACGCTTATGNCCTTTATCATACTGTTTATTGCTATAAGCGATAGCACGNTCAATTCGNGCGCCTANCAAACGTGAAACTTTATTACCATTAATTAATCCTGCNCCTAAGACAATTANNTAATCTTGNTTATATCCNCGTGGGGTAAANTGATANAGTAAAAGATTNACNAANAAGTTATACATNACNATTCCAAGATAAATAGTNATAACNATAGCAGCCGTTAAAATTAAATTTANCCATTGTGGCAAGTGNCGTAGTAGGCCAATGCGTTCAATAANCCAAATGCCTACTAAGGCAAGACCAATAAATAAAGTTAGTAAATTAGGAAGGCTATGACTTTCATATTTCCAAACAAAGTATGCATTCCAGAGAAANAATGCCCACGAAAATACTACTAGTAAAGATATGGTNAAAAACAGTAGAATAGCTATACTACCAAAAGTATAGGTTAATGCTTTATTATTTTGAGAGAAAATTAAAACTGCAAACCAACCTAGAAAAATAANCATAGCAATAGAAAAAATAATACCATTCACTAATCTTCTAGGTTCAATTAACCAAAAAAGTAAAAAAATACCTAAACTAAGAAACATAAATAGGGTTAATACAGTTAATTCATGATGGAGAAAGTAATTCCAAAAGTAATCAAATTGTTGAGCTANTTTATCCATTTTAGTTCTTGTCCTTTATTCTTTTCTTTCATTATAATTGAAGTAATATTGATTTTTAANTAATAATGAAAAGAGGGNTTAAATGANACGCTTTTTGCGCTTACTAGGTAATATTGGNATTATGATTCTTGCTTTTTTAGCCTATGGTGTAGTTCAGTCATTNTATNTTGTGCGTCAAGGTACGCGACTACCGTTATGGCATCAGGCCGTTATTGCTTTAGCAACAGTGTTTATATTTTGGGCNTTTTTTGCTATTTATAAACATCAACTTAAAGAAGAAAATAATTGGAANTTTAATGAGAAACCACATTGGAGTATAAGGCGAATTTTAATTGCCGTAGGTGCTTTTGTTTTAATCGTTATTATGCAGATAATTTTTATGAAATACTTTGGTGGGCATGCAACTTCTGCTAATCAAGAAGCAATTGAAAAACTCCAAAGTCAAACTANTAAAGTNTTCNANATTATGTTNGTNNTNTTGGCNCCNGTATGTGAAGANTTAATTTTTAGAGGAATGTTTTTTAATACCTTCTTCCCGGTAGAAAAAANATATACTAAGTGGCTTGGAATTATAACTAGTGGTTTTGTTTTTGCTTTTGGTCATGATCCTGCAATGGATAAATTTCTTTTTCTATATTGGATGATGGGATCAATTTTGGCCTGGACTTATGTCAAAACTAAAGANATTCGTTANTCAATTTTGGCACATATGTTAAATAATTTGCTTAGTTTGTTATAAATCATTAAATAAAGACAAGAATTTAAAATAATAGTTAGGTAAAATAAAGAAGATAAGATATGTGAAGGAGAGAAGAGAATGTCAGAAAAACCATATTATGAACAAGAATATGTTCCAGAAGCAAGTTCCGTTCCAGATCCAAGTTTTGGACAAATTTTTAAAGGTTTATTTACTGCTCCATTTAAATGGAATGCTAGAAGTACGCGTAAAGCTTTCTGGGTAGCTTTTGCGATTCAATGTGTAGCNAGTGNGATTTTNAGTATNTTAATAGCAGTTTCTTTAATTCCAAGTGCACATTATTCTTATACTAATGGAAGCGTAAATTGGAGTATAACAGGTGGNTCTTTAGCAATAGTAACTATNATTTTAGANATANTTTGGGTATTATTATTGCTNTGGATTCAATTAGGTATGCTTGGNTATGCAGTAAGAAGATTACATGATAGTGATCATTCTGGNTGGTGGNTNTGGTTAGATTGTATTCCNTTTGGTTGGATTTTNNTACTTTACTTTTTAATCTTGCCAAGTGTAGAAAAACCTGTGAGATGGGGTAGCTATCTTTTTNTAGATGAAGACTAATTAAAAATGACATAGTTGATTANNCTAACTATGTCATTTTTAGTTTATTTTTTTGTTTCGCGAGGCATTACAAAGACACCAATTCCTAATAAAATGATTGAAATTACTAGAATAATTAAACATCCAAGTGGCCAGATAAAACTAATAATTAANGCTAAAACTAATCCTAAATAGAGAAAAGTTCTATATCTAACNGTATTAGTAGGATCTGTTGGGGCATCAGGATTATCTTTAATAATTTGATGATCCATAACTTGNAATAATAAACTCCATAATAAAAGATCTAAAGCATAAAGAAATTCGGGTAAAGTACTTTCAGGGGCATTACCAACCCAGCGTGTAAAGAAGGGAATNANNNNAANNAAAAAGAGCCAAACCCCATTTATTAAATAAGTNGAAGTACTAATATTTTNAGCNTTTTGAAAAAGATTATGGTGGTTATACCAAACNATNTAAATTAAAGTAAANCTAATAATATANGCAAGAAAGACNGGCCATTCTTCNATTAANCCNGCTANATCATTATATTTTGGTACNTGTANTTCTAGGACCATAATAGTGGCAGCAATTGCTACGATAGCATCTGTGAATGCTTCAATTCTATTCTTATTCAATATTTAACATCTCCAATTAATTAGCATTATTCAGTAGAAATATATAATATTTTATTATAATTAAAAATAATGAATTAGTTAATTTTTATTTTGGAGAAATAAGTATGAAAATTTTAGTAACTGGATTTGATCCTTTTGAGGGAGAAAAGATAAATCCATCTATAGAGGCTGTAAAAAGATTACCCGATTTAATTGAAAATACAACTTTAATTAAGTTAGAGATACCTACAGTATTTAATAAGTGTAGTGAGATTGTTGAAGAAGCGATTATAAAGCATCGACCAGATTATGTTTTAAATGTAGGACAGGCCGGTGGACGTGCCTGTTTAACACCTGAGCGAATAGCAATTAATCTTAACGATGGAAGGATTCCTGATAATGCAGGCTATCAACCATTAGGAGAAAAAATTCAGCCCGATGGTCCAGCAGCGTATTTTACTCAATTGCCAATAAAGGCAGAAGTTGCAGCGATTAGAGAGGCAGGCCTACCAGCAGAAGTATCTAATACTGCCGGTACTTATGTTTGTAACCATATTTTTTATCAAGTTCAATATTTGCGAGAAAGAAACTTTCCAAATTTGAAGGCTGGTTTTATTCATATTCCATATTTACCACAACAAGTTGTGAACAAACCTGGACTTGCTTCCATGTCGTTGGAAGATATAGTTAAAGGGTTAAAAGCTACATTAAAGGCTATTATTGAATATGATGGAAAAGAAGATATCCAGGCTATTACAGGAAAAGAATGTTAACTAAAAAAGCAATCCAAACATTTGGATTGCTTTTTTATAATAATTAATTTTCTTTTAGAGATGAATTCTTTGGTTCAGATTTAATAAAATGATTTAGCACAAATGGTGAAATCACTGTAGTTAAAATAATTACTAAAATTAAACTTGAGTAAATATCTTCAGGGAAAAGGTGGTTACTAATACCAATTTGAGCAACAATTAAGGCTACTTCACCACGAGAAATCATGCCTGCACCAACAATATTTCCTTCATTTTTAGTAAAACCAAACATTTCACTAGAATATTTTCCGGCCCAGAATTTTGAAAAGATAGCTAGAATTGNCATTACAATGATAAATCCGAGATCTTTAACTAAGCTNGCAAANGTCATCGATAAGCCAATATCNACAAANAANACNGGAATAAANATTGANTANCCNATNGCACTNACNGAAGANTTAACTTCTTTAAATTGTGGNGTTTGTCTNATAGCNANACCNCCNAAAAAGGCNCCTACNACATCACTTAANCCNACNAATTCAGCAGCCCAGGCCATGGATAANGCCAAAACAAGGGATGCGATTACTACTGAATAATTTACGTCAATTCTCTCGGCAGCCTTCATAAAATAAGGTGCTACGAATTTAAAAATTACCCAAACACCGACAAAGTAAATAGCCTCAATTAATAAGTTAAGGAAAAAGTTATTAGTTAGGCCACTTTTTCCACCTTCATGGCTAAAAGTAGTGAATAAACTTAAAACAATGACAGCTAAAATATCATCAACTACAGCAGCCCCTAAAATTGCGCTTCCCGGACGACTATGAAGTTTACCTGCTTCTTGCAAAACAACTACTGAAATAGAAACACTAGTTGCTGCAAAAACAATTCCGATAAAGAGGGCCTCAAGAAATTTCATTCCGAAGGCTAAAGAAGCGACGCCCATAAAAATAACTGGTAAGATAACCCCAACTGCAGCAACAGTAAAACTTAATTTGAAATATTTTTTTAATAAATCTAGATCACTTTCTAAACCAGCCAAAAACATCAAAAGAACTACACCAAATTCAGAAAAAATTGAAATGATGTCATTAGGATGTACCCAATTTAAAATTGCTGGTCCTAAAAGTATGCCAGATAAAAGTTGTCCAATAACTGCTGGCATATTAAAACGAGCAAAAAGTTGCCCTAATAAGCTTGTAGCTAATAAAATTAAAATTAATTCGCCAAAAAATTCCATTATTGATTTTCCTTTATAAATCATTGAGAAAAATAAAAAACTTCCAAGCCGCTTATTGACCCAAATAAGCAAATCTTGAAAGTCTTTAAAACCCAACCACTAATATATACGTATATTCAGTTGAATTTAGTTTAACTAATAATTACATTATGTGCAAATTAATCTTTTTTAGGTAAACCAGTTTCACTAGGATTAGTTGGTTTCTTCTTAGCAAGTAAAGCAAGTAGAATTGTAATCAAGTCTACAACTTCTTGAATAATAGCACCCCATATTGCAGGAATAATCCCAGTAAAAGCAACTAATTCAATTAAGATAACTACACAGATAGCAGTAATAATATCAATATGTGCTACACGCATAGTGTGCTTGGAGATGGCTACAGCATCATTGACCTTGGAAAGATCATTTACCATGATTACGGCATCAGCACTTTCGCTAGCTGCGGTAGCTCCTTTAGCACCCATAGCAATACCAACATCGGCCGCCATTAAACTTGGGGCATCATTAACACCGTCTCCAACCATGGCAACTGGTCTTAAATCTGGTTGAACATTCTTAATTGCTTCAATTTTTTGAGCAGGCAATAAGTCGGCATGAACTTCCGATTCATTAATACCAGCTTCTTTAGCAATTTTATCTGCCACATTTTTATGATCACCAGTTAACATCATAATTTGTTTTACACCTTGACGACGTAAACGAGCAATTGTAGAAGCCGTATTTGGTCTAATTTGATCTTTAAAAGTAATGTAACCAGCAAATTTACCATCAACCGAAATATAAATAGCNGTTGATTGAATATTAAGTGACTTTTCATCAGGAGCAACGAATGAAAGCTTACCGACTTTAATATCTTTACCATCTACTGTACCAGTAACACCTTTGCCAGTTACTTCTTTAATGTTATCTGCATTTTTTAGTAAATCCTTATTAGTATCTTTAACTAATGAAGTAGCAATAATATGTCCAGATTTTTGTTCAACACTAGCNGCTAAACTTTGTAATTCGTCTTTACTTAAGTTTGAGTCTTTTACCGGAACAATTTCGTTAACGACTAATTGATTTTCAGTTAAAGTACCAGTTTTATCAAAAGCAAAAGTTAAAACACGGGAAAGTTTTTCAAGGGTAGTACCAGATTTAACAATAATATGGTGTTTTGACATGGAACTCATTCCTGACACCATTGCTACAGGAGCAGCAATTAATAAAGGACAAGGAGAAGCAACTACCATAACTTGAGCGAAACGCATAAAGTGTACTTGCCAACCAGCTCCTGGATTAGTGGAAATAGATACGACCATTGCGGCGATTCCTATTACCAGGGAAATAATGGTAAAAGGAACAGCATAACGATCAGCCATTTTAACGAATTTAGCAGGTTGAGCTTCTGAAGTCTTAACTAAATCCACAATTGTCTGATATTCTGAGTCCTTAGCCAGCTTAGTTACTTTCATTTCAACCGCATTATCACCGTTAAGAGATCCAGACATCAAAGTATCACCAATAGTTTTATCAACTGGAACAGATTCTCCAGTTAATGAGGATTGATCAAAACTAGAAGTGCCCTTAACAATTTCACCGTCAACTGGTACTTGACTACCAGGCTTAATCAAAACAATATCGCCAATTTTTAAGTTATCTACTTTAACTTGTTGTACTTTGCCATCTACTAATTTATCAGCAATACGAGGCGTATTTTTAAGTAATGACTTAAGTTCTTTGTCTGCTTGGCTTGTGGCATAATCTTCTAAAGAATCGCCACCAGTTAGCATCACTAAAATCATCCAAGCTGCCCAATANTCTCCAACAATCATNGTTGAGACAACTGCAATGATTGCCAAAATATCTACNCCCCAGTTTCCTCCTTCAATGGTTTCAATCATTTCCTTTAAGAGGGTAAGGGCCATGAAAATACCGAATATATCGATTAAAATTTCAGAAATCGGAAAGTTACCTATAGTAGGGTTGCCGCAGGCAAAATCTAAAATTAAACTGACAATCCCGATAGCTAAAACGGTAAATAATTTCCATTGTCGTTTTAACATAAAAATCCTCCTTAAGTATTTTTCTATACTTACCTATATTACCACTTATTATCTCTTTTTATAGTGATGGCTGATTTAGAGGCCTTTTACAAGCATAAGAAAAAGACCTGCTTTAAAGCAGGTCTTTATTTAGGATAAATTTGATCAGTTAAAAAACTGATAATATGTTCAATCTACTTGGAGGAGTAAGAATGAAAATAAAAAGTTGGATGTTAATGCTAAATAGCTTAGGGATCTCTCCCACTTGC
Organism: Lactobacillus sp.; assembly: GCA_014803905.1. Classification (GTDB taxonomy): domain Bacteria; phylum Bacillota; class Bacilli; order Lactobacillales; family Lactobacillaceae; genus Lactobacillus. The sequence goes on from JAAVAW010000012.1 coordinate 34,505, forward strand.
TATGATTTATATAATAGATAGTAATTATGAAGAAACTATGAACATTCTTTATAGAAAGTATAAATAGCTAAAAAAATATATAAAGAAAAAGCTCGTAGATTACTACGAGCCTTTTTGGGATAAATTTGATCAGTTAAAAAACTGATAATATGTTCAATCTACTTGGAGGAGTAAGAATGAAAATAAAAAGTTGGATGTTAATGTTAAATAGCTTAGGGAAAACTTCCCTTTCGCTATGTTTTATATAATAAATGTAAAATGTGAATAAAGTATGAACAAAATATATAAATAATAATTATTACAAATATTAACAAAATAGTAGTTAAAAAGTGAGGTACTTTTTAACTTAGTAAACTTTGATTATAATGGAAAAATAGTTATTTTAGAAAAGAGAAATAGTATGAAAAAACAATCGTCTCATCATCTTTTTCGCTTAATCATTTTAATACTTTTACTAATAGCTGGTGGAGTAGGCGGAGGAATTTACTATTATAATCAGCAACATATACAGGCTAGTTTTAATGCCCGTCCTCCTTTAATTAAGGCCAAAGATGGAACTAGCATTAGTGCTGGTCATCATAGTTTAACTGCATATAAGAAAAAACTAAGTAAGGAATATCCTCAATTGTACGCTGCCGCTTATGAAGTACCAAAAACAACCAAGACTGGATCAGATGTAATTATCCCAGGACAAGTTGTAACGCGTGCTTATAATCCTAGAACAAATAAACTAGTTAATTCCTCTACAATGACACCGCAAGGATTAACAATTGCTGATGACTATCTTTTAATCACTGCATATGATTCTTTGCATAAAAATAATTCAGTCATTTATGTATTAAATAAGAAAAATGGAAAATATATAAAAACGCTCTATTTAAATGGAAAACCTCATTTAGGTGGTATTGCTTATGATCCAATAGCAAAGAAAATTTGGTTTACGGGAACAACTGATGGTGAAGCAGCATTAATATCATTTTCTTTAAAACAAGTGAAAGAATTTAATTATCAAAAAAACAAAAAATTTTTAAGCTATGAAGATGTAATTGCACTTCCAACCATTCAACAGGCCTCCTGTGTGACATATTATGATAATCAATTATTTGTTGGATTTTTTAATGAATATGGAAATGGACAATTAGCTGCTTATCCCATTGCACGACAAGAACCATTTAAAAATAGCATTACCAGTGATCAAATAAAGGCTATAACGGGAAAAGTATCGTGGTCAGCTGGAGCTGGTAGTGCAACAATGGACCGGCAAATTCAGGGAGTAGCGTTTTATAATAACTACATAATTTTAAGCCAATCATATGGGTCTAAAAATTCAAAATTATATTTCTTTCCAATTTCTGCAATAAATAATCTTGATGAAAAAAATGCCGAAAAAGTAATTGAAATGCCACCTTATTTAGAACAAATTACGGTTACAGGAGATCAATTATTGATGATTTTTGAATCAGGGGCGAAAGCTTATGCTAAGACTAATATTATGGTTATGGATCGCCTAATTTCAGCCAATATCAATTCATTAATAGGTAGTAATTAGTAAAATAAATAGAAAAGAAGTGTGATAATTATGGAGAAAAGGGTTCAGTTTTGGTTAAGAGTGGCAGGATGGAGTGGACTATTATCAGCAAGTACTTATTTGATGCTTTATCAAGCAGTAAAAAGTATAATTTTTCTTGTTCCTTTAATAATAGTAATTATCTTTTCTACATATGTTTTAACCACGGCTAAGGAAAAAATATGGCTTAATGCACAAAGGTTACTATGGACCTGTATTTTTGCATTTTTCTTTGTTTCTTTAATTCAAGGAGTCTTTATGGCGATTGCATATTTTTACGGAAGAAAATTGGCAGAAAAGAAATAATTGAAATTTACAACAATAATGTAGGGGCTATATTTGGTATAATTAAACAGTATTTTAAATGAGAAATAAAATTTATTAATCAAATCTATAGCATTGTTGTAGAATTTAATCAAAACAACAATAGGGGTGAAATAATGTCTGATAAAACAAAAAAAGAATCTCTAAAGCCTACAAATTCTAAAGCCAAAGATATTGGTTTATTTATAGGAAAAACTTTATTTTATTTTGCCATACTTGTAGTATTGGTTTATTTATATTCCTACACAGGTGTTGGTGGGGCTAAATTTATTTATAAAGATTTTTAATTAAGGGGTAATCATTAATGATTAAAGATGTAATTAAGCAAATTGATGCAATTGCGATTAATGATCCAAATCGAGTAGCTTATGATTATTTAGGAAAGCTAAATACTTATGGAGATTTAAAACGTCGCTCAGATGCATATGCTGCAAAAATCAAGACTATGGGTTTACCTGATAAAGCACCAATTATGATCTGGGGTGGTCAAACATTTGAAATGATTGCTAGTTTTTTAGGTGCCGTGAAAGCAGGTCATGCTTATATTCCTATAGCTTCTTATTCTAATAGTGAACGTTTAACTATGATTCAAGAAGTTTCCCAAGCACCAGCAGTTATTGCAATTGAACCATTACCAATTGAAATGACTGATATTAAAGTACTAACACCCGAAGAAGTTAAAAATGATGAAAGTACAATCACAGATAATAATTTTGTGGAAGGTAATGATAATTTTTATATTATTTTCACATCTGGTACAACAGGAAAACCTAAAGGAGTACAAATAAGTCATAAAAACTTGTTAAGTTTTGTAAATTGGGAATTAACTGATTTCAATCTTCCAAAGCAACCAAGCTTTTTGGCGCAAGCCCCTTATTCTTTTGATTTATCAGTTATGAGTTTGTATCCAGCTTTAACTTCAGGTGGTAAGTTAGTTGTTTTACCGCATGAAGTTACTGAAAACATTGGTAAATTATTTCAAACTTTACCAAGTTTAAAATTTAATGTATGGGTGTCAACTCCTTCATTTGCAGAAATGTGCTTTTTAGATCCAACTTTTGATGAAAAGCATCATCCCGAATTAACTAATTTCTTGTTCTGTGGCGAAGAGTTAAGTCATAAAACAGCACAAATGCTTAAGAAGAAATTTCCGCATGCTCATATTTATAATACTTATGGGCCAACCGAAACTACGGTAGCTGTAACTCAAGTTGAAATTACAGATGAAATTCTTGAAAAATATGATCGTTTACCAATTGGTGTGGCCAAAGAAGATACTCAAATTATGATTGATACTTCAAAGGGTGAAAAAGAAAACCAAGGTGAAGTTGTAATCTCTGGCCCAAGCGTTTCAAAGGGATACTTAAATAATCCAGAAAAGACGGAAGCAGCATTTTATCAAGATGATAAAAATGATTATCCTAGTTATCGTGCAGGTGATCTGGGCTTTATGGATGAGGATATGCTCTTTTATCGTGGAAGAATTGATTTTCAAGTTAAATTTAATGGATATCGAATTGAACTTGAAGAAATTAATTTCTACTTAGCCAAAAATCCATTAGTGAGATATGGAGTGGTAGCGCCTAAATATAATGCTCAACATAAAGTACAACAATTAGTAGCAGTAGTAGAATTGGCTGATGGCGTAAGGGAAAAATATTCTGATGAAGAGCTAATTAAAAAGCTACGTGATGATTTAAGTAAGGACATTATGCCTTATATGTTGCCACAACGATTTATTTTCCGTGAAGAGATGCCAATTTCTCAAAATGGAAAAGTAGATATTAAACAAGTTATTAAGGAGGTTAATGCGTGATTAATTTACAACCCTATACCAATCCGCGTTACTTTTTAATTATCTTAGTAGCTTTATTACCATTAATAATTGGTTTATATTTTGGAAAACGTTTTAAAATTTATGAGGCCATCTTTTCTCTAGTATTTCTTTTCTTAATGTTTGATGGAAAGGATACTATTCAAGGCTGGCAATTAATTGGATATGTTATTTTCCAATTTATTATTACTTTTGCTTATCAAAAATATCGTCAATTAGGAAAAAATAAAACTTGGGTATTTTGTTTAGCTGTAATATTGGCTATTTTACCTTTAACTACGGTAAAAATTGCAGCAGTAGTTCCTACGCAAGTTGCTAGTTTAATTGGTTTTATGGGAGTTTCATATTTAACCTTTAAAACGGTAGAAGTAATTATGGAGTTGAGGGATGGAACGATTAAAAAAGTAGATCCTATCACTTATGCTCGCTTTTTACTTTTTTATCCAACCCTTTCTTCAGGTCCAATTGATCGCTATCGTCGATTTAAGGCTGATTGTGATAAGGCACCTGAAAGAGATGAATATCTTGATCAGCTAAGACTGGGAACACGTTATATTTTCCAAGGCTTTCTTTATAAATTTATAATCGGTTATGTTTTTGGGACAATTTGGCTCCCACAAGTTGCTCATGCGGCCCAAGTAATAGGCAATGCAAATGGTGGACTTAAAATATCCTGGGCTTTGGTNGGCTATATGTATTGTTACAGTATGTACTTGTTTTTTGACTTTGCTGGATATTCGCTNTTTGCAGTTGGTACATCTTACTTTATGGGGATAAAGACCCCAATGAACTTTAATAAGCCATTTATCTCCAAAAATATTAAAGATTTTTGGAATCGCTGGCACATGACGCTTTCATTCTGGTTCCGTGATTTTATTTTCATGCGTTTTACATTTTTTGCAATGAAGAAAAAATTAATTAAAAATAGGATTAGAATCTCACAAGTCGCATATTTGGTGGATTTTTTAATTATGGGCTTTTGGCATGGGTTAACTTGGTTCTATATTGTTTATGGTATTTACCATGCTCTAGCAATTATCATTAATGATATTTGGTTACGTTTTAAGAAAAAGCATCGTAAACAAATACCACATAATAAATTTACTGAAGCATTTGCTATTTTCTTAACTTTTAATGTGGTTTGTTTTAGTTTTCTAATATTTTCAGGATTTCTTGACACATTATGGTTTCACTAAGTGAGATAATAAGTATAATGTTAGTAATAAATTAATTGAGTAATGAATAACGAGGTATAAAAATGGATACTAAAGAAGCAGTTTTAGATATTTTAAATGAATTAACTGGTGAAGATTTAAGTGATCGTATGGATGAACAGTTATTTGATACGGGGTTATTAGACTCAATGGCTACTGTTCAAATGCTTTTAGAGTTACAAGAAAAGACAGGAATCACGGCACCTGTTTCAGAATTTAATCGTGAAGAATGGTCAACTCCAAATAAGATTATTGAAAAGGTTGAAAGTTTGAGAAATGAATAATAAACATAAACTGTGGCAAATTTTTGGCCCAGTTATCTGTGCTTTTATTTTGTTAGGAATTTTATTCTTAATTCCTTGGCATTTCACTAATAGCTCAGATTCATTTCTTTTTAAAGCTTCAGTTTCTCGCTCTAATAATGTTTTTAAGGGCGAAAAGATAAAGCAAGCTGCATTTGAAAAAGAATATGTTCCATTTTATGGGTCAAGTGAACTTTCGAGAATGGATCCTATGCACCCAAGTGTATTAGCGTATAAATATAAACGTAATTATAAGCCATTTCTCTTGGGTGGTCCGGGAAGTCAGTCTTTGACGCATTATTTTGGTATGCAAGGAACTAGTAGTCAGTTGACCAATAAAAAGGCGGTAATGATTATTTCGCCACAATGGTTTACTAAAGAAGGCCAAAATCCAGCTGCATTTAGTATGTATTTTTCACAATTACAAGCAGTTGAATGGATTTTGAATGCAAAAAATAGTGAAGCAACTCGCTATGCTGCAAAACGTTTATTAACTATGCCTTCAGGTACAGCCGATGAAACTACTAAATCAGCCTTGGAGACATTAGCTAAGGGTAAGCCTATTTCTTCAAATGTGCGTACAATTTTAAGAGCAAGACATCGAATTTTAGAAAATGAAGATGATCTGTTCTCATCATTGAATATGCCTAACAATGTGCCAAAGATTCAAAGTGGTGCTGATAAGTTGCCTGGGACATATGCTTATGATAATTTACGTCAAATTGCTACAGATCAAGGTGCTGAACATACTTCTAATAATCGTTTTGATATTTCTAACGCTTTCTATAACCATAGACTGGGTAAAAAAGAAGTTGAGCGATTAAAAGGTTCACAAAAAGACTTTGATTATACTAAATCATCTGAATATGGGGATTTAGAATTGGTCTTAAATCAATTTGCTCAACAACATACTAATGTCCTATTTATTATTCCACCCGTTAATTCGAAGTGGGCTAAGTATACGGGCTTATCAGAAAGTATGTATCAAGAAGCTACAAATAAAATTATTAAGCAACTAACTAGTCAAGGATTTACCAATATTGCCAATTTAACAAAAGATGGTAATAAAAAATACTTCATGGAAGATACTATTCACTTAGGATGGAATGGTTGGTTGACAGTAGATCAATATGTTCAACCTTTCATGAAACAACAGAATCAGCCAATTACTTATAACATAAATAATTATTATTTCAGTAAGAATTGGGCAAATAGGACTAATATAGGTCCTACAAATGTATCTGCGAGTAAGAGCAGATAAAAAGAAAAGTGCTTCTTCACTTGCAATACAATTACAAACTACATTAAGAAAACAGAATTTTAAAGGTACCGTTTTAGTAATTAAAAATAATAAAAAATATTTAAGCTATTCTAAGGGATTGGCCAATCAGGCTTCTAATAAAGCAAATGGGGCAGATACAACCTATTTAATTAATTCGGTTCAAAAGACGATGACGGCTACAATGCTGATGCAGGCTGTAGAAGTTCATAAAGTATCCTTAACGGATAAGTTATCCCAGTTTTATCCGCATGTACCAGGATCTTCAAAAATTACACTGAGACAAATGCTTCAGATGGCATCTGGATTAGTATATACGGGTGATGGGTTTGGAACTCCTAAGTATAAAAATGATGCAGCAGGGATAAAATATGATCTCTCTAAAATAAAATTTGATCAAAAATCTTATGGTAGACGAACTTATCAACCAATTAATTATGTTCTTTTAACTGGAATTGTTGAAAAAGTAAATCATGAATCTTATGAGAAATTATTTATAAAAACTTTTGTAAAACCATTAAAGTTAAAAGANACNGCTTTTATTTGGAGTAAAGACAAAAGTTTAGCTAAGGCTAGGTTGGCTAAGAGCTATTCTGAAAAAAATAAACCGGTAGAGCTAAATATGAATGAACTGCATGGAGAGTTTGGTACGGGTAGTATCATTATGTCAAATAGTGACTTATACAAGTGTCTAAAAGCAATGTTAGATGGCACTTTACTAAGTGAAACAGCTCGTAATAGCCTATTTCAAGGATCAGATAATAATGTGCAGGGTGGAAATTATGGTGGAGGATTCTATAATTTTCCTACTTACCATGCAGCGAGTGGGGCCGGTTATGGATACACAAATTTTGTATGTGTTTCGAATGATGGAAAGAATGCAATTATCATTCAGACCAACTCTCCAGTTAAAGATTATTTCAAATTAAGAANTGATATGCACGGTCTTATTGAGGCATTACAAGGCGAATAATATTAGCTTTTTATAAATATGTGGTTAGAGTGACGGTGCAGACACTGCGTGAGCCTGATTCCGATGTTGGTGGAATTGGGCCTTTTTTATACAAAAAATAAGGATAACTGATAAAATATCGGTTATCCTTTTTCAGTAATTTTATTTGTTAAGGCAAACCCTAAAACGGAAATTATAATAATAAAAGTGCAAAAGCCAAATAAAATTTGAAATGAACTATAATCAATAATTATAGCCCCAATCAAAGGTCCAAAAGCACGTCCTGCTGAAGTAATAGCTTGAACAATACCTTGATATTTTCCTTTTGCTGTAGATGGCGCACGATTATTAACGAAGGTTGAAACTGCAGGAAAAGCAAAGATTTCCCCAATCGTAAGAAGTGCCATAGATAAAGCAAAAATAAAATAATGTCTCGCCCCAATTAATAGTAAAAATGCCAGTCCAAAAAGACAAAATCCAAAATAAAGGCGACCATGTAAATGATCGCTAAGCCAACGATCAAAATAGGTTAATAAAGGTTGAATTAAAACTATAAGAACTGCATTGAGTGTCCATAATAGACTGTAGTCTTTAACACTCATATGTAAGAAAAGCATATAAGATGAAATATTAGAATTCCATTGTTCGTAAGCNACCCAAGCTACAAAGACACAAATTAAAAGGCTTGTAATAGTATAAGTGTTCTTATGAGATAAAGTGGCTTTAATCGATGAATTAGTCGAGTGCTGATTAGGAGAATGATGTGCAACATTTAAATTTCGATATTCTATAGCTACCACAAGATTAAAGATAAAGAACATAATAAAGGCCAGAATAAAAATATAAGTAATTCCATAAGGTAAAATGAAACCTACCATTAAGGATCCAAACACTAAACCTAAATTTTGAGTAAAGTATAGAGCATTAAAAATATAAGAAGTGGAGCGACTTTTCATTAATGTTGCCGTAGAATTAAGTCCTGTTACCACAATTCCATTGCCTATACCTAAAGTGACTAAAAGAATGGGGTAAGCTGGCCAACCATGAAAAATAACCAAAGCAAATGTAGAAAGTGTAGCAGTAGTTACACCAAGTAAAATGGTTTGATAAGGATGCCAATGATCAAATAACCAACCACCAATTGCATTACCAAACATCGTAAAAGCAGAATTAATAAAAAGTACAATTCCAGCTATCGTTAGAGTTTCATGAAGGTAGTTATGAATATAAATAGTAGTTAAGGGCCAAATAAAACTAATTCCTGTATTAATGATTAAAGATCCAGCAAATAACCAAATTAAGNGAATAGGATCTATTCTTTCTTTATGATGCATAAAGACCTCCCGATTAAAATTTGTTAAATAAAAAGACTGACTTATGTCAGCCTTTTTATCTTTAATCTTCTAACCAATTTTCATTAAAACTACGCATTACATCTCGAGTATTAAAAGCATCTTTACCCGTATGCTGACGAGCATGTTTTAATTGCTCACTAGTTAAGCGTTCAGTAATGTAAGACTTAACGGCTGCTAACATTAATGTTTCACGTGTATCTTCAGAATGATTTAAATAATATTTGATTAATCTTTCGGTTTCTTCATCAAAAGTCCAATTATTTTTTTCCATAATAACTCCTTTATCATTATAAATAAGTATAACATGAAGAAAAAAGAGTATCCTTAATTAATGATAATAGTTTTTAGAGGTTATCATTAATTAAAAACTATTAAAAAAGTTAAGGAAATAAAGAGAGATTGAATAATGGAAAATATAGTATTAAAAACAACTCTTTGGTTTAGAAAAAAAATGTTTTTCCGAATAACTGATCAAACTCTAAAAATGGTCATGCCCTTGGCAATTATTGGTAGTTTTTTTCAGTTTCTATGGCGTAGCGTTTTTTCAGAANACAGTTTGATCTCTAATATCTGTTATTTTGATAATTGGCTACCGGATCCAATTTATAATACAGCCTGGTATGCTTGCCAGGGTCTATCTAATGTAATTTTTAATACAATGGGTCTATTTGTAGCATATTTTGCGGCCCATTTTACTGCAAAAACTTACCATAAAGATGCACAAATGTCTGGTTTAACAGGGATGCTTAGTTTATTATTGTGTACTTATCGTTTTAAGCAACCCGATAGTACTAATNTTCAAATGACTTTTAATTGGCGATCATTGGGAGTGCAAAGCTTATTATTTGCCCTTTTAGTAGGATACGTGGTCGGACTTATATTTAGGTTTTTAGGAACTGATTTTCATCATTTGAGTTTTGATGATTCAAAAAGAATTGAAAAAAGAGCTTTTGCGGCTTTCAAACCTTTAATTCTTTCTCTAATTTTAGCTCTCATAATTGGAACATTAGCAACAATTGTTCAATTTGAAGTAGTAGCTACTAATATTTATCAATTTTTCCAAAATGAAGGTCAAAATAATCTTAGTGTTGGGCAATATTTACCCTTACTCTTTTTGGCTTTAATTTTAAATTGGATGGGAATGACGCAACCTATCTTGCAATTGACGTCGAATAGTTCAAGCGCAACGACAGTAGCGAATTTGAATTATGCTTTACGTCATGGCTCAAGNTGGAATGTACCTAATAAATTTCTAGGAAATAGTCTTTATCAATCTTACGGACGTTTTGGTGGTAGTGGGTTGACTCTTGCATTATTAATTGCAATTTTGTTGATGTATAANTATCAAAATACGGTTAAAGTGGCTAGATGGTCCTTTATACCCACTTTATTTAGTTCAAACCAAGGTGCTTTAGTGGGAATTCCGATTATTTTAAATCCGCTTTATTTAGTNCCTTACATATTTTTACCAATTTTAAATATACTGATTGCAGTAGCNGCAATTGCCTTGAGATGGGTACCAACCTCAGCTTATCCAATTTTAACTGGAACACCAGGACCGCTAGTATCCTTTATTGGTACGAACGGGAACTGGAATGCTTTAATTCTTTCTTTANTGTTGTTTGTAATGGATNTTTNGCTTTATATTCCTGTTGTTAAAATAGCGGCTAAAGTTGAAGATTCAATTGCTGGCCTTAATGAAAAGGAGGGGAGAGAAATTGCATTTGAATAGTAAAAGAAAAAACAGATTTATTATCATAACGACACTTATATTTCTAATTATTCTGGCAATTCCGACCTTCTTTTGGATGAAAAATACCAATAAAATTATGGCCGAACGACGTAANTCGATGATGTCACCTGTAATTATGATTCCAGGTTCAAGTGCCACTACTAATCGTTTTAATGAATTAGTCACTTTGCTAAATAAAGATACTCACCGTAATCATTCCTTACTTAAAATTGAAGTGCAAACAGATGGGAGTTTAAAGTATAGTGGCAAAATAGATCGTAATGATAATGAACCTTTCATTGTGGTGGGTTTTGAAAATAATCATGACGGCTATAGTAATATCAAAAAACAGACAGGNTGGTTCGATATAGCTTTTAATGCNNTNANTNAACAATATAAATTTAATAATTTTAAGGCTTTTGGNCACTCAAATGGTGGATTAATTTGGACATATTGGCTAGANCACTATTATGATCAATATCGAGATGAAATTTCAATCAAGAAATTGATGACTTTAGGNACACCTTATAACTTTGANGAAACTAANAGTAAAAATCGAACNNTNATGTTAAATGAATTNATCAAAAANANNNAANAAATTCCNTCTTCNTTAATTGTATATTCAATTTNTGGNGGAGAAAGTTATGATTCNGATGGNTTAGTNCCAGAAAGTAGTGNTGANGCAGGAAAATATATTTTTCAAAATCAGGTTAAACANTATACGGCAATGACAGTAACAGGTGCNGATGCGCAACATTCATCNNTACCGCAAAATAAAGAAGTGGTTCAAGTAATTGAACAATANCTNTTAAATANNCAAAAANNANNNGANAATCAACANCCNGCAAANAACATTAAACGTTTNGAATTNANTAGTAAGAAAAAGAAAAAGTAAAAAGGTTTGTGAAATTAATTTCACAAACCTTTTTACTTTGCTTATTGAATAAAGAACTNAATATAATAAGTTATTTCACAAGGGACTGACTGACAAAAAAAGCAAATCAAATTTATTGCATTTCTTCAATTTGGGGACGATAATAAAAGCGTGAGATGAATAGCACATAGAAAAAGTGAGTGCTAAATATTAATAGAGGAGTGTGTGGAATATGCCATACTTTGATAGTGGAAACTATAATTTTGATGATTTATTCAACGAATTAAACAGTGGTTTCTTTGATGATAGTAGTCGAAGAATGTCAGGTCAACCTACAAGAGGTCAAATGCCTCAACAAGGTCAAAATGGTCAACAAAAGGAAAAGCCAATTGGTGTAGACTTAACTGAACAAGCCAAAGAAGGAAAATATGATCCCGTTATTGGTCGTACTGAAGTTATTGATCAAGTTATTGAAATTTTGAGTAGACGTAAGAAGAACAACCCTGTTTTAACTGGACCTGCTGGTGTTGGTAAAACTTCAGTTGTTGAAGGCTTAGCTCAAAGAATTGCTGATGGTGATGTTCCTGAAAAATTAAAGGATGCACACATTATTGAATTAAACATTAACGAATTAGTTGCTGGTACTTCATTACGTGGTAGTTTTGAAGAAAAATTAAAGCAAATTATTGATAAAGCTAAGGGTGATCGTAAGACTATTCTCTTTATCGATGAATTACACAATATTGTTGGTGCTGGTTCAACTGATTCAGAAAACAATTCTGGGGATGCTGCTAACATTTTGAAACCTGCTTTAGCAAATGGTGATCTTCGTGTAATTGGTGCAACTACTACTAGTGAATACCAACAAATCGAAAAGGATCCAGCTTTAGCTCGTAGATTCCAACCAGTTCAAGTTCCTGAACCAACAATTGAAGATGCAATTAAGATCTTGGAAGGTTTAGCTCCAAGATATGAAAAGTATCACAATGTTAAATATGATCCAGATGCATTGAAACTTGCCGCAGAACTTTCAGATCGTTACATTAATGACCGTCACTTACCTGACAAGGCTATTGACTTAATGGATGAAGCTGGTGCTAAGAAGTCCTTGAATATGGACCAAAAAGACGAAACTTCAATTAAGAATAAGATCAAGGCTTTAGAAGCTAAGAAGGATGAAGCAGCTAAAGATGAAAAATATGATGAAGCTGCTAAGATCAAGAAAGATATTGAAGATTTAAAGAAGGATCTTAAGACTGCAGGTAAAGCTAGTGAAGCTAAGGTTACTGCAGATGACTTGTACAAGTTAATCCAAACTAAGACTGGTATTCCAATGAGTGAAATTAATGCTAACGAAGCTCAAAAGAATGCTAACTTAGCTGCTGACTTGAAGAAGGTTGTTATTGACCAAGATAAGGCAATTGATATCATTACTGATGCCATTGCACGTAAGCAAGTCTTCAAAGATTCTAACCGTCCAACAGGTTCATTCTTATTAACTGGTCCTACTGGTGTTGGTAAGACTGAATTAGCTAAGCAATTAGCTGTTAAGTTATTTGGTAGTTCAAACGCTTTAGTTCGTTTGGATATGTCTGAATACCAAGACCAAATGGCTGTTAACAAGTTAATTGGTTCAGCTCCAGGTTATGTTGGTTATGGTGAAGGTGGACAATTAACTGAAAAGATTCGTCACCAACCATACTCATTGATTTTGCTTGATGAAATTGAAAAAGCAAACCCACAAGTATTCAATGCTTTGCTTCAAATCATGGATGATGGTCGCTTGACTGATGCTCAAGGTAGAACTATTTCATTCAAAGATACAATTATCATCATGACTTCAAACGCTGGTTACTCAGACAAGTTATTAGAAGGTGACGATCAAGCTGCTTTACGTAAGGCTCTTGAAGTTTACTTCAGACCTGAATTCTTAAACCGTCTTGATGCAATTGTTCCATTTAACTCATTAACTAGTGAAGATATGCTTAAGATCTTAGATCTTTACTTGAACAAGATGGAAGCTTCACTTGCTAAGAGAGATGTAAAACTTCACGTAACTACTGATGCTAAGAAGTACTTAGCTAAGAAGGGTTATGACAAAGAATTTGGTGCTCGTCCATTAAGAAGAGTTGTTGAACAAGATCTTGAAACTCCAGCAGCTAAATTAATTGTGGATCAACCAGATACTAAAGAAGTTAAATTCACCATTGATGACAAGCACTTGTACTTAAACGATAAGCCAATTGATAATGTCTTATTCGATCGTGAAACTCGTGATCAAGAAAGAAAAGACATTAAAGAAGCTGAAAAAGAAGCTAAAGAAAATAAATCTGATAAAAAAGCAGAAAAGTAATATAATAGATAAGTAATTTAATAGAATTACTTAAGACACTGAAAGACCTTTCCAATTGGAAAGGTCTTTTTTTGCTAAAAAATAATGAAAAAATGGTAATTATAGGATAAAATAGGGAAAAATAAATTAAAATGGAGACNAAGAATGAAGAATATTTTTAAGAAAGTATCTGTCGATACCTTTTTAAAAGCTGATGCACGTTTAACACGTTCACTTAATGCAAAAGATTTAGTTGCCTTAGGTATTGGCGCAGTAATTGGAACCGGGATTTTTATTTTACCTGGGCACGAAGCTGCCCAACATGCTGGTCCGGCAGTAGCGATCGCATTTTTACTTGCAGCTATTGTATCGGGAATGGTAGGGATGGCTTATGCGGAATTTTCTTCGGCTATGCCAGTTGCAGGATCTGCTTATTCATTTGGCTCAGTAGTATATGGAGAAATTGTGGGTTGGCTTATCGGTTGGGGCTTGTTATTAGAATATTTCTTAGCAGTTTCAGCAGAAGCGACAGGTTTTGCATCCTATTTTAATAATAATATTTTAGAAGCAATTGGTATCAATTTACCTAAGTCTCTTCAAGCAGGGCCGATGGAAGGCGGAATTATTAATATTTCAGCCGTGATAATTATTTTGTTAATTGCTGCTATTTTGTATCAAGGTGGAAATATGTCGAAGAAAATAGAAAACTTCGCTGTGATTTTGAAAGTAGTAATTATTATCTTATTTATCCTGGTAGGTATCTTTTATATTAAGGCACAAAATTATGTTCCTTTTTATCCTAAAGAATTTAGAACTAAGCCGTGGGGAATTGGGGGAATTTCCACCGCTGCTGCCACAGTTTTCTTTGCTTTTATCGGATTTGATGCTTTAGCAGCTAACTCAGCTGAAACTGTTCATCCAGAAAAAAATGTCGTCAAAGGAATTTTAGGAACAGTTTTGATTGCTGTAATCTTATATGTAAGTTTTTCATTAGTGTTAACTGGAATGGTAAATTATAAACATCTTAATGTAGATGACCCAGCAGCCTATGCGTTAAAGGCGGTAGGATTAAACGCNTGGAATAAGTTAATCACGGTGGGAGCACTAGTAGGGATTTTTACAGCAATGATTGCAATGCTATTAGGAGGATCGAGATTACTTTATGCTCTAGGTAGGGATGGATTATTACCTAAAAGTATGGGAAAAGTNCATAANCAAAAAATGATTCCCAATAATGCAATTATTATTTCTACTATAATTGGTGCGATTTTTGCAGGCCTAGTCCCCTTAGTTCAGTTGGCATCATTAATCAATGCCGGAACATTAATTGCATTTGCCTTCATTTCTTTTGGAATTATTCCTTTAAGAAGAAGAGAAGATATTAAAAATTCAGGTTTTAAAATGCCAGGTTATCCGGTATTGCCAATTATTGCTGGATTATTAAGTGTNTATTTTGTAGTAATGCTTCCCAAAACAACAAAAATAATGGTAAGTATTTGGATGTTATTAGGTTTATTAATTTATTTAATTTATGGAATTAGACATTCTAAATTGCAAAATAAAAATTAAGAGAGATTAAATCTCTCTTTTTTTATGTTTAAAAAATAGNGTTATATNAAGGATTTATAACATTTTTAGCACTCTAAGCAAAAAAATGCTAAAAAAGTGTTGACATTTATTCCAGATGCATGTAAAGTATTAAATGCTTCAACGAGAGGTAAGCAATTTGAANTAAAAAATATTTCAAAA
>JAAVAW010000013.1 GCA_014803905.1 Lactobacillus sp.
AAACTGCCTGCGAGGATAGGAAGTTGCCGTGCTCTTTTTTAATATTCCGGCTTAGCTCAGTTGGTAGAGCACCTGACTGTTAATCAGGTTGTCGTCAGTTCGAGTCTGACAGCCGGAGTCGTAGCTAATGATTATGGAGTGTTGTCCGAGTGGCTGAAGGAGCATGATTGGAAATCATGTATACGGGCATTACCTGTATCGAGAGTTCGAATCTCTCACACTCCGTTGAGCTACAAAACTTTATAATTTTGATTAAAAAGTGATTGCCAAAATTATAAAGAACTGGTATATTTATATACGTGCTCAAGTGAATATGACCCGTTGGTCAAGTGGTTAAGACACCGCCCTTTCACGGCGGTAACATGAGTTCAAATCTCGTACGGGTCATGAATGGAGGATTAGCTCAGCTGGGAGAGCATCTGCCTTACAAGCAGGAGGTCACAGGTTCGAACCCTGTATCCTCCATAGTTCAATGAAAGCTACCACTTATGTGGTAGCTTTTTTTATTACATTGAACAAAAATATATTTTCTAAGTGAAGTCGGTTCAGGTCCCGAAAGGATTCGCTTTTGTACGAAGATGCCTTGTAACCGAAATATATTTAGGGGGACACCATGGAAAAAGAAAAGCATTTATTTACTTCAGAATCAGTATCAGAAGGACATCCAGATAAAGTAGCTGATCAAATTTCAGATGCTATTTTGGATGCGATTTTAGCAAAAGATCCTAATGGACGTGTAGCATGTGAAACTACAGTAACAACAGGTTTAGTATTAGTTGTAGGAGAAATTACAACTAATGCCTATGTTGATATTCAAAGCGTAGTTAGAAAAACTATTTTGGAAATTGGGTATGATAAGCCAGAATTAGGTTTTGATGGTAATAATTGTGCCATTTTAGTGGATATTGATGAACAATCCTCTGATATTGCGGGAGGAGTAGATAATTCACTAGAAGTTCGTGATAACGAGAAAGATACTGATGAGTTAGATCAAATTGGTGCAGGTGATCAAGGATTGATGTTTGGTTTTGCAATCAATGAAACACCAGAATTAATGCCACTACCCATTTCTCTTTCTCATAAATTAATGAAGAAGGTTGCGGATTTAAGAAAAGATGGTACTTTAACTTGGCTGAGACCTGATGCTAAGGCACAGGTTACTGTTGAATACGATGATGATGATAAACCTAAAAGAATTGATACCGTCGTAATTTCAACACAAACTGATGAAACAGTGAGCGTGGATGAAATTAAAGATAGCATGATTAACCAAGTAATCAAAGAAGTAATTCCAGCCAAGTATTTAGACGAAAATACAAAGTATTTAATTAATCCATCAGGTCGCTTTGTAATAGGAGGACCAAAAGGTGATTCAGGATTAACTGGTCGTAAGATTATTGTGGATACTTATGGTGGATATGCTCGACACGGTGGTGGCGCATTTTCTGGTAAGGATTTAACTAAAGTTGATCGTAGTGCAAGTTATGCAGCCCGTTATGTAGCCAAAAACATTGTTGCTGCAGGTTTAGCAGATCGTTGTGAAATTCAATTGGCCTATGCAATTGGAGTTGCTCATCCAGTATCAATTATGATTGATACTGCAGGAACAGGAAAAGTTGATGATGATCTATTAGTAGAAGCTGTTCGTCATACCTTTGACTTACGACCTGCTGGTATTATTAAAATGTTAGATCTTCGCCGTCCAATTTATCGTCAAACTGCTGCTTATGGCCACTTTGGTAGAACTGATATTGATTTACCATGGGAACAGACCGATAAAGTAAATGACCTTAAAAAGTATGTGAAAGAACATAAATAACTATTAAAAATAAAGCTCAAATTCTAACAGGATTTTGGGCTTTTTTATTATAATAAATTATAAAAAAGAGGAGATTATAGGAATGATGTATTATATAGACAGTTTTGCTCATATTTTACCTAAAAATTATTATCAAGCTGTTTTAAAATGCGATCCAACTATTTCTACTAAGTATCCTTTCATTAATATTCCAACATTAACAAGTCTTGATGAAAGAATTAAGTATTGGCCATCTGATAATGTAAAGCAAGTAATTTCTTTTGCAAATATTAATGCCGAGGACTTTGCTGAACCAGAATTGGCTGCTAAGTTGACGCATGAGGGAAACAATGAGTTAGCGAATATAGTAGAGACTCATTTAAAGTATTTCGAAAGTGGAGTAGGAATGTTAGCCCTCAATAATATTGAACAAAGTAAGCATGAACTTGAGTGGATAGCAAAAAATAAATATTTAGTAGGGGCACAAGTTTTTACACGTCATTTAGGCAAGAGTATTGCTGATCCTACTTTTGAACCAATTTTTGAAAAGGCGGCTAAATTAAACTTACCTTTATGGCTTCATCCAGTTTTTGATCCCCGTAAGCCAGATAATAATTTGGTTTTTTCTTGGGAATATGAATTATCTCAGGCAATGTTACAATTAGTACAAAGTAACTTATTTAAAAAGTTTCCCAAAATAAAAATTATCGTACATCATGCAGGTGCAATGGTACCATTTTTTGCAGGAAGAATTAAGTATATTCTGCCGGCGGAATTAACGCAGGATTTTAAGAAGTTTTATGTTGATACAGCAATTTTAGGAAATCCTCCAGCTCTAAAATTAGCACTAGATTATTTTGGAATTGATCATGTTTTATTCGGAACGGACGCTCCCTTTGGAGTCAAACCGGCAGGAGCGACAAAAATTATTATCAAGGCTTTAAAAAAATTAAATTTAAACGAATCAGAAAAACTATATTTTAAAAATTATCAAGTTTTAGTAGGAAAGTAAGTTATGAAGAGAAAGTTTGTATGGCTAGGTATCTTAACTGTTTGTATATTTATATTAACCGGGTGTAGCAAAGGTAAAGAAAATTCAGCTTCTAAAGTTACTATTCATTCAACGCCAACGCTTTTCTTTCATGGTGGTGGCAGCTCATATCATGCAGAAGAGCATATGGTACAAGCAGCTGAAAAAGCTGGTGTTACACATTCTGTAATTAAGGCTAATGTTGATAAGAAGGGTAAAGTAACATTAATTGGTCAGTGGAATAAAGATGCTAAGAACCCTATTGTAGAAGTTAATTATGAAAATAACCGTAATTTAGATTTTCCCCTTTATGGTCAATATGCTACTAATGTTGTTAAAGCCCTTCAGAAACAATATGGAATAAAGAAAATAAATATGGTAGGCCATTCAGCTGGTAATATTTCTATTATTTATTACATGTTACAAAACGGACGCAATAAGGAGATGCCTCAATTACAAAAACAAGTTGATATTGCTGGCCATTTTGCAGGATTAGACTTCAAACGAGCTCCTGCTAAAGTGCGCCAACCTGTCGGTCTAAAGCTAAATAGTGAGGGAAAGCCTAATAAGATGAATGCAACCTATAAACAGATGACAGGGGTCCGTCAAACTTATCCAAAAGATCAGGTTAGAGTTCTTAATATTATTGGGGATATTGGAGGCAATACCGATGGAACTGTGCCAAATGTTTCATCGCTATCATTAAAATATTTAGTAGCAGAGCAAGCAAAATCTTATCAGGTTATTAAGTTTACTGGAAAAAATGCACAGCACTCAAAATTACATGAAAATCCCAAGGTAGATAAGGCTCTAATCAAATTTTTATGGAATAAATAAAAATACTATTCAATTTTTGACCTATAATTCTACTCTTGTTTTTTATACAAAATATGTGTTAAATTATAATCATTATCTTAATGAAGAAATAAAGGTTAGAAAGTAGTAATATCTGAATTCTTTTAGAGAGAGACTGGTGCTGAGAAGTCTTAGGTGAAGGATATGAACTTGTTCTAAAAATTACCTTTCGTTTTTACTATCCGCGTTAAGGAATAGTGTAAGGGTCACAATTGTGAAACTTAGGTGGTACCGCGATAACTCGTCCTATGATTTTTTTGTAAATCATGGGATTTTTTTATTGGGAGGAAATTAATGTACAATCATAAAACAGTAGAAAAAAAGTGGCAAAAATATTGGGATGAACATAAGACTTTTAAAACTGGAACTGATCCTAAAAAGAAAAATTACTATGCTTTAGATATGTTCCCATTCCCTTCAGCAAAGGGACTTCATGTAGGTCACCCAGAAGGTTATACCGCAACTGATATCCTAGCTCGCATGAAACGTGCACAAGGTTATAATGTGTTGCACCCAATGGGTTGGGATGCATTTGGATTACCAACTGAACAATATGCTTTAAAGACTGGTGAAGATCCAGCAAAGGTTACTGATGAAAATGTTCAAAATTTCAAAAAACAATTAAATCGCTTGGGCTTTTCTTATGATTGGGATCGCGAAGTTAGAACTTCTGATCCAAANTTTTATAAGTGGACTCAATGGGTTTTTGAACAAATGTACAAAAAGGGCTTAGCCTATGAAGCTGAAGTTCCTGTTAATTGGTCACCAGACCTTGGTACTGTGGTTGCCAACGAAGAAATTNTTGACGGAAANACCGAACGTGGTGGCTATCCAGTATATCGTCGTAACATGAAGCAATGGATGCTNAAGATGACTGCTTATGCTGATCGTTTGCTTGAAGATCTAGATGACNTAGATTGGCCAGAAGCAGTTAAGGAAATGCAACGTAATTGGATTGGTCGATCAGAAGGGGCACAAGTTACTTTCAAAGTTAAAGATAGCGACAAGACTTTTGATGTCTTTACTACACGTCCAGATACTTTATTCGGTGTAAGTTATACTGTTTTAGCTCCTGAAAGCAAATTAGTGCAAGAAATTACCACTCCTGAACAAAANGAAGCNGTNNATGCNTATATTAAAAANATTGAATCNAAGTCTGATCTTGAAAGAACTGATTTAAATAAAGATAAAACTGGTGTCTTTACTGGTGCNTATGCNATTNANCCAGTAAATGGTAAAGAAGTACCAATTTGGATTTCAGATTATGTTTTAGCAAGTTATGGNACTGGTGCNGTNATGGCNGTNCCTGCTCATGATGATCGTGATTATGAATTTGCNAANAAATATGATTTGNCGCTAAATCGTGTTATTGAAGGTGGAGATCTAGAAAAGTCNGCTTTTACTGGTGATGGCAAACACATTAATTCAGAATTTTTAAATGGGCTTAATATTGAAGAAGCTAAGAAAAAAATGATTGCTTGGCTTGAAGACCATCATGCAGGACAAAAGAAAGTTAACTACAAACTTCGTGATTGGGACTTTTCTCGTCAACGTTACTGGGGTGAACCAATTCCTGTAATTCACTGGGAAGATGGTGAAACGACTTTAGTCCCTGAAGATCAATTACCATTAGTTTTACCACATGCAACAGATATTAAACCATCTGGTACTCCTGAAAGTCCCCTGGCCAACTTAACAGACTGGGTAAATGTAGTAGATGAAAATGGTCGTAAAGGTAAACGAGAAACTAATACAATGCCTAACTGGGCAGGCTCGTCTTGGTATTACTTACGTTATGTTGATCCACATAACGATAAGGAATTAGCTGATTATGATTTACTTAAACAATGGTTACCAGTTGATCTTTATATTGGGGGAGCTGAACATGCGGTTCGTCACTTACTTTATGCAAGATTCTGGCATAAAGTACTTTACGATCTCGGCGTTGTTCCAACCAAGGAACCATTCCAAAGACTTTATAATCAAGGCCTGATTCTTAAAGATCACGAAAAGATGTCTAAATCACGTGGGAATGTAGTAAATCCAGACGAAGTAATTGATGAATATGGTGCAGATGCTCTTAGAATGTACGAAATGTTCATGGGACCTTTAGATGCATCAATTGATTGGGATGATAATGGTCCAGCTTCTACTAAGAAATTCTTAGACCGTATTTGGAGAACTATGGTTAATGATCTAGATCTTCAAGCTATTCCTAGTGAAAAAATTACTGATGAAAATGATGGAACACTTGATAAGGTTTACAACGAAACTGTTAAGAAAGTAACAGAAGATTTTGAAGCACTTCACTTTAACACCGCAATTTCCCAAATGATGGTCTTTATGAATGCTGCACAAAAGGCTAAGCAGATTCCNCGTGAATATGCTGAAGGCTTTATTAAACTAGTTGCACCNGTTGCTCCACATATGATGGAAGAAATCTGGTCAATTTTTGGTCACGATGAATCAATTACTTTTGCTGAGTGGCCAAAATATGATGAAAGTAAATTGGTAGAATCAACNGTTGAAATCATGGTGCAAGTTAATGGTAAATTACGTGGAAAATTTGAAGCTCCTAAGGATTCAAGTAAAGATGACTTAGAAAAAGAAGCATTAAGTTTAGAACATGTACAAAAATTCTTAGAAGGAAAAGATGTCAAAAAAGTTATTGTTATTCCTAATAAGATTGTTAATATTGTGGCTAAGTAAATTAAGTTTTTCCTAAAATATTAATTTTTTTAAACAAAGTGAAAATATATGAGTATGATAAATTTCGAACTCGTTTTAAAGTAGGAAAAATTTATGGAAAATAATACAAAAAATTCTAATACCCAGGAGACGATGGTTAAAGGCTCGGCCTGGATGACTTTTGGCTCTATCTTTTCAAGAATTTTAGGAGCAATTTATATTATTCCTTGGTATGCTTGGATGGGAAGTCATGGGAATATTGCTAATGCCCTAACTGCTAAAAGTTACAATGTCTATAGTTTATTTATCATTGTTTCTACTGCGGGTATTCCAGGGGCAATTGCTAAGCAAGTAGCAAAATATAATGCTTTGAATGAATATGGGATTGGGAGACAATTATATCGTCGTGGATTAATATTAATGGCGCTTTTTGGTGTTGCCTGTGCNGGATTAATGTATTTTGCGGCACCAGTTTTAGCTGCAGATGATATTTTAGGAGCAATCTTTCGTGGGGCTAACTCAGATCCTGCTCAAGTTGCAGTAATGAGAAGTTTGTCATATGCTTTATTATTAATCCCAATTTTAAGTATTATGCGTGGTTACTTTCAAGGTTATGCAGATATGATGCCACCTGCTATGTCACAGTTAGTAGAACAAGTTGCTAGAGTGGGTTGGATGCTTTTTACAGCCTATCTTATTATGCAAGTTCAGCATGGATCTTATGTTAAAGCAGTAGTCCAGTCTAATTTAGCGGCAGCAATTGGTGCAGTTTTTGGAATTTTACTTTTATTATGGTTTTTGTATAGAAGAAGAAATACATTAAATGCATTAATTGAAAATTCAAATAATGCCATAAAAATTTCTACTCTAGAAATTTTTAAAGAAATAATAAATCAGTCTATTCCTTTTATAATTATTGACTCAGGAATTACCCTATTTCAGTTAGTAGATCAATATACCTTTCCATCAATGATTAAGATGTTTGTCCATGCAAACCAAGTTCAGGTAGACTCGTGGTATGCTTTATTTGGATTAAATGCCAATAAATTAATTATGATTATTGTTTCGCTAGCAACTGCGATGGCAGTCACTGCTATTCCTTTACTATCAGGGGCACATGCACAAAAAGATTATCGGAGTATTTCGAATCAAATCGAAAATATTTTAGAATTATTCTTTTTTGTAATGATGCCGGCTGCTTTTGGAATGGCGGCTATTTCAACGCCAATTTATACAATTTTTTATGGTTATGATGCCTTAGGCTCACACGTTCTATACTTATCTGCATTTACTGCAATTAGTTTGGGAGCATTTACAGTATTAATGGCTATCCTTCAAGGATTATCAGAAAATGGGTTGGCCATTAAGTATTTAATTTTAGGATTAATTATTAAATTGGCTGTTCAATTACCAATGATAAAATTCTTTAAAGTTTATGGGCCGCTAGTGGCTACTAATATCGGAATGATTGTAACTATTTGGTTGGCTATGCAACATCTGAAAGTAAAATATAAATACAATTCTAATAGAACAGGACGTAGATTTATTGGTATTACGGCNTTTTCATTAATTATGTTTGCTTTTGTAAGTTTAACGGTGTATTTATTNGNAAAATTTATTCCATCAACAGGTCGAATGGGATCAATGATTTTGGTAATTGTTGCAGTAGGAATAGGTGGCATAATTTANGGCTATCTAGCTCTAAAAACAAATCTTGCCCAAAAAATTATGGGGCATAAAGTTGATGCCTTATTAGGTAAATTACATATTAGAATTTAAAAAAGAAGTCTATGAATTACTTAAATTCATAGACTTCTTTTTTGGTTTATTTTGATATATCAAAATGCGCCCCTGCCAAGGTAACTAAATTATATACCATTGTAGGTAAAATTTTTTTTAAATATAAATAAAGAGTGTAAAATAAAGTTGAAAGAAAAGAGGAACGATAATGAAAAAAGATACTTACATGACTTTATTAGGCTTAAGGGATGTTTGTTATAACGATTTTAATTTTGATATTGATAATAAAAATCCTTTCTTAGGAACAGATACCTATAAGAAAATTGAGGAGATCTTAAAAGAAAATCAAACTGAAGAATTACTTAAGGAATTTGAAGTTGGTGCAAATATTTATCAAGATTATGCTCCCGAATATCTTAGTTTAACTAATAAACACGAAATTGAGCATGACATTAATGCNGCAAGAGAATATTTAGACAATTATTCTGGTGATAAGGATAATCTTAAAAAGAACTATCAAGCATTTTTAGATGATAATTCATTGAGTTATTCTTTCTGTGCCGATGATAATTTAGATCAAGTTCAAGAANATTTAAATAATATTGACACTGAAAATGTGATTGTTTGGGAAAGAAGAGAGAATGAGTATATTCTATTACCACATTCCTTCCAAA
This sequence comes from Lactobacillus sp., assembly GCA_014803905.1. Classification (GTDB taxonomy): domain Bacteria; phylum Bacillota; class Bacilli; order Lactobacillales; family Lactobacillaceae; genus Lactobacillus. The sequence goes on from JAAVAW010000013.1 coordinate 8,786, forward strand.
GTTTAGAAAGAATTAAAAATAAGATTTCTTCAGTAAAACGTGAAAATGATAAAGCTATTCGATTAGCGATGGAAAAATTATTTAATAATATTAATGAATTCTTAAAGCCATTTAGTAAGAGTCAATATGGTAAATATGAAAAAGAGTTACCGGAAGATTTAAAGATGAAACTTGAACATGAAGCCTTGCTTTTACAAAATGAGGCTCGTGACGTAGGTGCAGAAAAATTAGCTGAAAAGGCAGAAGAAATTGCTCGTAAAGCTAATAATGATATTGAATAGAGATGTCATTAATTATTAATGTTAAAAATTGGTAGAAAAAAGGGGAGAANCATTGAAAGATTCTCCCCTTTTTATGGTTTATTAATTTTAGCAAGTAACTAGGTAAAAATTAATAAAATATTGATATAATATTATCTATAAAATTTGCTATACCCTGAACAAGATTTGAACTTGCACTTTCATAAGAAAACAGCGACCTGAACGCTGCGCGTCTGCCAATTCCGCCATCAGGGCATGAATATATTCTTATATTACCAAAAAATTCCTAAATTGAGAACTGTNAACCACAAGATAAATTTTAATGAGGAGTAGTTAAATGAAAATTCAAGCGAGTATTTTAGAACAAATAATTACAGAACGAAAAAGTGCTTCTCACAAAGGAAACTATGGAAGGCTTCTTTTAATTGGCGGAAGTAGTCATTATGGTGGTGCAATCATTATGGCTACTGAAGGTGCGTTAAATAGTGGAGCGGGGCTGCTATGCGTAGCAACACATAACATCAATGTGACTGCTTTACATAGTAGAGATCCAGAAGCAATGTTTTTAGACTGGCGTGATGAAGAAGGATTAAAACAACTTATTCCTCAAATGGATGTTATCATATGTGGAATGGGCCTAGNAAATGAAAAACGTAGTATAAAATGTATGGAAATTTTACGTGATANAATTTCACTTAATCAAACAGTAGTTTTGGATGCAAGTGCGTTGACGCTAATTTCCCAAGATAGAAGTTTAATCCCTTATCATGCTGGAAAAATTATTTTAACACCTCATCAAATGGAATGGGAGAGAGTAAGTCAAATTCGCATCNATTATCAAACGGATGCAGCTAATTTTGAAGCATTAGATAATTTATTTCCGAGGAAAAATGCCTTTTTAGTTTTAAAATCTAATCATACTAAAATTTATGATCAAACTCATCAAGTTTTGATCAACCCATTAGGTAATCCTGGAATGGCAACGGGTGGAATGGGCGATACCTTAGCAGGTATCATTGGTAGTTTTTGTGGNCAATTTTCTACAAGCATGGATACAATTGCAGCCGCAGTATATCTTCACTCCTTAGCAGGGGATATTATTTTTAAAGATGAGTATGTAGTACGTCCGACAAAATTGAGTTCTNTTTTGCCACATTTAATGAAGAATGTAGTGAAAAATAAATGAAATTAATTAGAAAGTATTTATTATTAATATTTGTTGGATTAGGATTATTTTTTGTATTACTGAGAGTTGATAACTTANAAAATAAAATGGTTAAGGCCTCAGTCAATAATTATCAGGAAAAACAAGTTGATTTAGACGTAAAAAGTGCAATTGCGGTAGACGCTAAAAATGGGCAAGTTTTTTATGCAAAAAATGCTAATAAAAAANTTCCAGTTGCTTCAATGTCAAAACTAATTACNATTTATTTAACTTTAGAGGCTATAAAAAATAAAAAAATTAGNTGGGAACAAGANGTAANTCCTACTGAACAAATAGTAAAAGTAAGTAAANATACGGAATTTTCTGGGGTGCCACTTGAATTAGGTCATAAATATACAATTCGCCAATTATATGAAGCGACCTTAATTGATTCTGCTAATGGACCCGCAATGTTATTAGCTAAAACACTTGGTGGAAGTCAACTAGATTTTGTTAATCAGATGCAAGATCAAGTAAAAGAATGGGGAATAAAAAATGCAAAAATTTATACCCCAAGTGGTCTNCCNAATTATACNCTTGGGAAAGAAATGTATCCGGGTGTAAGTAAAAATGCCGAGAATGAATTATCAGCAGAAGATATGGCGATTGTAGTGGATAAATTGATAACTGAGTTTCCTGAAGTAATTAACACAACCAAAATTGCACATGAGGATTTTAATGATCAAGGTAAGATTACATCAATGCAAAATTGGAATTGGATGTTAAAGGGACTTTCACAATATGATGCAAACTATCCTTTAGATGGTTTGAAGACAGGAACTACCGATGCAGCAGGAGCATGTTTTGCCGGAACTATGGTTAAAAATGGTCGTCGTATCATTACTATTGTAATGGGAGCACAGCATAAAGATGGAAATGATCCGTCACGATTTACGCAAACTAAAAAATTGTTAAATTATGTGTTTTCAAGATATCAACTNTATATCTTAAAGAAGAACAGCACTATTTCTGGCGCTGAACATGTTGATATAATTAATGGTGAAAAAACAACTGCTCATATAGTTTTACAAAAAAATACAGGCATCTGGCTTTCAAAGGAAACTCAACTAAAAGGAAAAGTAGATCCATCAAGTATCTTGGCACCTCAGCAAGCTGGAACTAAGGTGGGAACAATTGATATTGTTTCTGTTCCAAGTATTAAAGATAACGACGGGGTTCAGTTACCGGCGACCGTAAGAAATAATGTTAAAGAAACTAATTTTTTTATTAAACTTTGGAATTCATTTGTTGAACTAAAGCAACTAGTAAATAATTATCTGAATAAGTAATATGGTATAAAGGAATTTTAAAGTGCATAATAAATCAAAAATTTTTATTACAGTAGGTATTTTATTATTTTTAATAGGCTTATTTTTTACTATTGAATCTAGTTTTAGTAGGAACAAGGTTAGTTCTAAACAGACGAGTGTGGAGTTAAATAGGAAAAAACACAGAAATACTTTTATTCTTTATAAGGATCCAAAAGATTTAGAACCAGCAGGCACTTGGAACAAAAAANGTGAAAAAAAGCTTCATCCTGATTTGAATCATGTAAAAGATTTATGGGTTAGAGTTTCCTTAAAGGGTAATCGTACTTACATTATGAGTGGTAAAAAGCCAATTTATACAATGCTTTCAACTGGTGGTTTATATCATAATGGTAAATCTTATACGCCAACTGGTACATACTATGTGCAAGAGGAACGTGGTCAAAAATTTTATAATGAAAAACTCAAAGAAGGAGCACGAAACTACGTAAGTTGGAAAGATCATGGAATATATTTATTTCACTCTGTTCCAACAAAATATGGTGATAAAATTGATGTGAAAGAAGCTAATAAATTAGGTAAAACACAAGGATCACATGGTTGTGTAAGATTAAGTTTGCCAGATTCTAAATGGTTAATGGAAACTCTTCCAGTTGGAACCAAGGTAGTGATTAAAGATAATTAAGATTTAAGTTGGCTATTTTGAGAAGACCTGTTATAATCGTTACTTGAAAAAGAGTCAAAAGTAGTAATTTTTAATTTGTTTTCAGCGAGTCTATGGGGATGGGAGATAGACAGCAAGTAAAGGTGAAGGCGTGTTTGACTTTATTATATGGTGAATAATTAAGCGGATCTTTGTATCAAATAGAGTGGTACCGCGGGGAAAATCTCGTCTCTTTCTAATTTTTATTAGGAAGAGACTTTTTTATTGCAATAGGAGTTGAACTTTATGAATTTTAAACAAAAAGTTGTTGATTTAATTGATGAACAAGTTGATTTACCTAAAGAAAAAATCAATCTGTTAATTGAAAGACCAAAAAATGAAAAGATGGGGGATTATGCTTTCCCTACTTTTGCTTTAGCAAAAATAGAACATAAGAACCCNGCTGAGATTGCAAAAAATATTGCTGAAAAAATTAGTGATGATAATTTTGCCAATATTCAAGCAGTTGGTCCTTACGTAAACTTTGCGATTAACCATGAAAGATTAGTTAATGCAACTTTAAATGATGTTTTAAAAGAAGAAAATAATTATGGAGATCAGGTCATTGGTCAAGGTAATGTGCCAATTGATATGTCTTCACCAAATATTGCTAAACCCATGTCAATGGGACACTTACGCTCAACTGTGATAGGTAATTCAATTGCCAAAATTTTAGAAAAAGTTGGTTATAGTCCAATTAAAATTAATTATTTGGGTGATTATGGAACCCAATTTGGTAAATTAATTGTTGCTTATCGCCTTTGGGGTAACGAAGAAGATGTAAAAAAAGATCCAATTACCAATCTATTTCACTATTATGTTAAATTCCATGAAGAAGCNGAAAAAAATCCAGAATTAGATGATGAGGCACGTGCTACCTTTAAAAAATTAGAAGAAGGCAATGAAGAAGAAGTAAAAATTTGGCAATGGTTTAGAGAAGCTTCATTAAAAGAATTTAACCGTATCTATAAAGAATTAGGAGTAGAATTTGATTCTTATAATGGTGAAGCATTCTTTAATGATAAAATGCAACCTGTTGTCGATGAACTAAAAGAAAAGAATCTTTTAGAANAATCNCAAGGTGCACAAGTTGTTAACNTNGGTGAAGATGAAAATCCTGCCTTAATCTTAAAATCTGATGGTTCTAGTCTTTACATGACCCGTGATTTNGCAGCAGCAATGTATCGTAAAAATAAATATGATTTTGTGATGTCACTTTACGTTGTAGGTAATGAACANGGCGAACACTTTGAACAAATGAAAAAAGTGCTTAAAAAGATGGGATATGATTGGGCCGATAATATACATCACATCCCATTTGGCCTTATTACCCAAGGTGGTAAAAAACTTTCNACTAGAAAAGGAAATGTTGTTTTCTTAGATCANGTATTANAAGANGCTGTAGATTTGGCACATAAACAAATTGAAGAAAAAAATCCNGATTTACAAAATAAGGATCAAGTTGCACATGATGTTGGGGTAGGGGCCGTTATTTTCCATGATTTGAAGAATGATCGTCGAGATAACTTTGANTTTGATCTTGAAGAAGTTGTGCGTTTTGAAGGTGATACTGGCCCTTACGTTCAATATACTAATGCTCGTGCCCAAAGTATCTTACGTAANGCAAACCATGAAATTACNATGGATAATTTAACTCTTACGGATGACCAANCATTTGCNGTAGCAAAACAAATTGCTGATTTTCCCGAAGTTGTTGCTAAAGCCTCGGAAAAATTTGAGCCTTCAATTATTGCNAAATATGCCCTTAGTTTAAGTAAGAAGTTTAATAAGTATTATGCAAATGTACGTATTTTAGATGATGATAATGAATTAAATGCGCGTTTGGCTCTAGTACAAGCAACTTCCATTGTTTTAACCGAAGCATTGCGTCTTTTAGGTGTAAACGCTCCAAAAGAAATGTAATTTTCTAAATTAAATGGTGCGAAAGTATGTTAATTTTTGCACTAATGGGTTAAACTAAAGTTGTACAAGAAATTAGGAGGTATTTTTTAATGGCTTATTTTGTAAACGGTAACGAAATTTTTAAAGCTGCTCGTAAAAACCATTACGCTGTTGGTGCATACAACACTAACAACCTTGAATGGACTCGTGCATTATTAAAGGGTGCTAAGGAAACTAGAACTCCATTATTNATTCAAGTTTCTACTGGTGCTGCTAAGTACATGGGTGGTTACAAGACTGTTAAGGATCTTGTTGAAAACGAAATGGATAACATGGACATCGATGTACCAGTTATCTTAAACTTAGACCACGGTGACTATGAATCAGCTAAGGAATGTATTGCACTTGGTTACTCATCAGTTATGTTTGATGGTCACAACCTTCCAGTTGAAGAAAACTTAGAAAAGACTAAAGAAATCATCAGATTAGCTCACGAAAGAGGAATTTCTGTTGAAGCTGAAATTGGTAAGATTGGTGAAAACCAAGGTGCCGATGGCGGTGAATTAGCTTCTGTTGAAGATGCTAAGAAGTTCGTTGCAGCTGGTGTTGATAAACTTGCTTGTGGTATTGGTAACATCCACGGTGTTTACCCAGAAGGCTGGAAAGGCTTGAACTTTGATCGTTTGAAGGAAATTGCTGAAGCTGTTCCTGATACTCCACTTGTTTTACACGGTGGTTCAGGTATTCCTCAAGATCAAATTGAAAAGGCAATTTCTTTAGGTATTGCTAAGATCAACATTAACACTGAATTCCAATTAGCATTCCAAGCTGCTACTCGTAAGTACATCGAAGAAAAGATGGACTTAGATAAGGGTAACAAGGGTTATGACCCTCGTAAGCTTTTAAGAGCTGGTACTGATGCTATTACTGATTCTATGAAGGAAATGATTTCATGGATGGGTACTGCTCCAATTGATTCAAAAGAATCATCAGTTCACTTTGATGAAGCTTCATTAAACGAAGAATAATTCAATTTTAATAGTAAAAAACCTCAGGTGTTTTCCTGAGGTTTTTTATTTTATAAAGTGACTTGTATCTTTTTAAAGGAAAAAGGCGCTTGGAATGTAAGACGATAGGCCTCAAGAGCTAAGAATTCGCCTTTCTGATAGTTTGGATTATAAAGTGGATCGCCAATAATTGGACAACCGATACTTGCCAAATGAACTCGAATCTGATGAGTACGTCCTGTTCCTAATTGAATAGCTAATTTAGATTTAGTACCACAAGTTTTGACAACTTGATAATGCGTGATGGCTGGTAGACCGTCCATTCTTATCATTCTTTTTCTTTGGTCTGTGGGATCTGCACCGATAGGGGACTTAATAATACCTTGTTCATCTTTTAGTTGTTTGTTGTTAACCCAAGCAAAATATTCACGATTTAAGGTTTTATTTGTAAGTTGTCGATTTAAGATAGGTACAACGGCTGGATTTTTTGCAACTAATAATAAACCGTGTGTTAACATATCTAAACGATGGACAATATAAGGTGAACTATGCAAATAAGTGGCACAATCGTTTAAAGCCGTATTGGTTTCCCTTAAATTAGGATGAGTTTTCTGACCACTAGGTTTATTGATAACTAAAATATTTCTATCTTCATAAACTATATCTGGTATCTTTCCATTAGGTAGATAGGGATGTTGAAGAGTTTCAACGTGATCTAAAGTAATTTGGATTTTGTCTCCGGCTTTAACTAAAAAATTTAAGGGAAGATAGTGATCATTTATTAATATTTTTTTCTCGGTACGTAAAAAATGGCGCCATTTGCGAGGAAGTAATAGTTGACGCATTAAAGTATCAACCGTTATTGGAGGAAAGTCATTGGGGTAAGTTAAACTAAAGTTATATTCTTTCATTTTGATTTTTTATTAAAATTAAATTATATGAAACTCGCTTTCTACTAATTATGCTAAAATCAACATATTGATTTAATTAAGGAGAAGCATTAATGCATTCGGAAAAACAAAGTTTTGCACACAGTCTCTGGGTGCATCTTAAAAATTTTAATCATCGTTTTCAAATTATTCGATGGTTAATTCTTATTGTGTTAACTTTATTTTTATTTGTTTGTACTTATTATACCGTTAAAGTAAAAACTTCCAATATTCCTGATTTAAAAGCATCATTGGCTACAACAACAGCAATTTATGATGATAAAGGAAAACAGGCAGGAGAACTTTATTCACAAAAGGGATCTTTTGTAGAATTAGATAAAATTTCACCATATATTCAAAATGCTGTTATCTCTACTGAAGATCGTACTTTTTATACTAATCCTGGTTTTAGTGTAAAAGGGATGGCACGAGCAGCGGTAGGTGGTATTATTCACCACGGTATTGTTGGTGGTGGATCAACATTAACACAACAATTAGCTAAAAATGCCTTGTTAACCCAGCAACAAACTTTTTCTAGAAAATTTGAAGAATTATTTTTTGCTATTGAAATAAATCACACTTATTCTAAAAAAGACATTTTAACCATGTATTTAAATAATGCTTATTTTGGTAATGGAGTATGGGGTGTGCAAGATGCATCACGTCGTTATTTTGGGAAAAATGCTTCTGATGTAACTTTAAGTGAAGCTGCTACACTTGCAGGGATGTTAAAAAATCCAAGTGGTTATAATCCCATTGATCATATGGAAAATGCCCTTAATCGACGGAATGTAGTACTGGGCTTAATGAAAGATAATCATAAAATTACTGCCACTCAAGAAAAAGCGGCTCAAGATACTAGTTTAACTTTAAATAATACTTTTAAACAAAAAGATGGTTATCGTTATCCTTACTTTTTTGATGCCGTAGTTGACGAGGCTATTAATCGCTATGGTTTAAAAGAAGAAGATGTGATGAATAAAGGATTGAAGATTTACACTACCTTGGATACAAATTATCAAACTGCGATGCAAAATAGTTTTGATAATAGTGCTAATTTCCCTACTAATGCAATGGATGGAACTAAAGTACAAGGTGCAAGTGTAGCTTTAGATCCAAAAACAGGAGCGGTTAGAGCAATTGTTGGAGGAAGAGGCAATCATGTCTTTAGAGGTTATAATCGTGCCACACAAATGAAACGACAACCAGGATCAAGTATTAAACCGTTGGCTGTTTATGCTCCGGCTCTCCAAAATGGTTATCATTATGATTCAAAGCTTTCTAACAAATTACAAACTTTTGGTAAAAATAATTATGAGCCTCATAATGTGGATAATGAATATTCAAATACTATTCCAATGTATCAAGCGGTAGCCGAAAGTAAAAATGTGCCAGCAGTATGGTTATTAGATAAAATTGGTGTAAATAAAGGTGTTCAATCGGTTGAAAACTTCGGTATTCATGTGGATAAAAAAGATCAGAATCTTGCTTTAGCACTTGGCGGTTTATCGACTGGAGTATCTCCTCTTCAAATGGCCGAAGCATATAGCGCCTTTGCTAATAAGGGAAATAGACCGAATGATAACTATTTTATTACTAAAATAACCGATGCAAATGGTAAAGTGATTGCCCAGAACAACAATACCGGATCGCATCGTATTATTTCAGAAGACACAGCAAAAGAAATGACTTCGATGTTATTAGGAGTATTTGAAAATGGAACCGCTCAATCTGCGAAACCAGCAGATTATAAAGTAGCTGGAAAAACCGGATCAACTGAAGTACCGGACTCTTATGGCTTTGGTACAAAAGATCAATGGCTAGTAGGTTATACACCTGACATTGTAGTTTCTACTTGGGTTGGATTTGATAAAACTGATGAAGAGCATTATATGCACGGTGTTTCTGAAACCGGAGTTACGCGCTTGTATCGTTCAGAAATGGAAAATATTTTGCCTTATACTCCACAAACCCAATTTACTGAAAAAAATCCTTTAGAAATAAATAGGGAGGCCGGTAATGATAAAAACTGGTTAAATCAATTTAATAATCAAGTAAAAAAGGGAATGGATGATGCTGGGTCAAAAGTAAATGAATGGTATAATAATATAAAAGGATTCTTCGGAAATTAAAAATTAGGAGATAATACTATGGTAAATATATATGATGATGCTAATAAGTTAGCAGAAGATTTAAAAGAAACTCCAGAATATCAGGCTTTACAAAAGACCATCGCAGAAGTGAAA
>JAAVAW010000014.1 GCA_014803905.1 Lactobacillus sp.
AATTCATTTCTAGTTGGGTCACCAGTATTGGTACGTTCAATCTTAATAACATCAGCACCAAGCCATGCTAATAATTGGGTACATGATGGACCAGATTGAACTTGAGTCCAGTCAACAACCTTAATCCCTTTTAAAGGTGCATATTCATTAGTTTCATTTTCAATATTCTTGTTATTTGGTTCTTTAGTCATTTTTATCTACACTTTCTTTTTTTTCAAGTGGTTCAAGATTCAACTTAGGGTTGAGGTTACCAATGTGACCTGATTCTTTACCCATGGCTGGGTCTAATTGAACGTTAATAATATTTGGTTTACCTGAAGCAACTGCCTTAGCGAAGGTTTCTTTCATTTCTGCATAGTTAGTAACGAAATAGTTATCTCCACCAAAAGCTTTTGCAAGTAAATCATAGTGAGCAGTTGGATCAAGTTGAGTTGGACCTGGTTGATCTGGTACAACCTTATCAATACCATTGTAAATACCACCATTGTTAAGAATGACAATCGTAATTGGTAAGTGGTAACGACAAATGGTCTCAATTTCCATCCCATCAAATCCAAAGGCACTATCACCTTCAAGGGCAACAACTGGTTTCCCAGTTTCAATAGCAGTGGCAATTGCATAACCCATACCAACACCCATTACACCCCAGGTACCAGTATCAAGGCGGTGACGAGGTAATTGCATACCAATCATGTCACGACCAATATCTAAAGTATTAGCACCTTCACTAACTAAGTAAGTTTCTGGATGCTGCTCGAAGTATTCCTTAATTGGATCAATTGCAGCATAGAAACCAAATTCAGGTTTGGTCTTACCCTTTTCAATTCTTTGAGCAAATTTTGCATCATTCTTGGTTGTATCAGCTGCAATTGCATCAAGCCAAGCGGAATCAATTTTATAATTAGTTGCCTTTATTGCTGGAACTAATTTATTCAAAATTGATTGAATATCTCCTTGTAAAGGAGCAGCAATTTTTTGTGAAGAATCAAATTGAGTTGCATCAATATCTAATTGAATAAATTTAGCATTTGGATTGAATTCTGGTGCATCACCATAAGAAAGCATCCAGTTCAAACGTGCACCTACTAAAATTACAACATCAGCATTCTTTAGTGAAAGTGAACGAGCTGCTGCGGCAGAATGTTTACTATCATCAGGGATAACACCTTTAGCCATTGACATTGGTAAGAAAGGAATATCAGTTGCATCAACTAATTCTTGTAACTGTTTTTCTGCCCGATCATAAGCAGCTCCCTTACCAATAATCATTAAAGGCTTTTTAGCGGATTTAATTAAATCAACTGCTCTTTGAATTGCTGCATCGCTAGGTTCTTGTGCCGGGGCTGGATCCACTGGAGTAAAAATACCCATATCAGTTTGATCGATTGCGTTGTTCAATTGCGTAATTGTATCTGCTGGCAAGTCTAAGTAAACACCACCAGGACGACCAGATACGGCAGTCCGAACTGCACGTGCAACTGCCAAACCTACATCTTGTGCTCGATCAACACGATAAGCCTTCTTACAAAATGGTTTAGCAGCATTATATTGATCTAAACCTTCATAATCACCTTGTGATAAATCAATAATGTGTCTTTCTGATGATCCTGAAATCATAATTAATGGAAAACAATTCTTAGTTGCTTCAGCTAAGGCTGTTAAACCATTTAAGAATCCAGGAGCAGAAACTGTTAATGCAACTCCTGGTTGTTTATTTAAGAATCCTGCTCCCGCAGCAGCATTTACAGCAGAATCTTCTCTTCTAAAACCATAATATTTCATTCCTCGTAATTCCATTAGTCTTGCTAAATCAGTTACGGGAATTCCGACAATACCATATACATTTTTTATGCCGTTCTTTTGCAGTGCTTCTACTAAAATATTCGCACCAGTTCGGTTTAATAAATCTTCGGACATGTTAACCCTCCTAAAAATCTCTACACGTTATTTATAAGGGATATTTTTTTGAAATACAAATTAAAAGTCTTAATATATTGAAATTAAAATAATAAGTCATTTTATTTGTTTTTATCAATTTTTGTCGGCATACTTGCTGTGTGAAGATTTATTAAAAACTTATTGGAGGTATATATGGTTTCAATAATTGTAGATGATATAATCCCCATATTAATCCTGATGATTTTAGGATATATATGTGGGAAAATTGACTTTTTTGATAGTGATCAATTACAAGGTCTTAATAAACTAGTCTTAGATATTGCTTTACCAGCAGCATTATTTATTTCAATTGTTAAGGCAACGCGTTCAATGTTTGTAAAAGATATTCGACTTACTATTGTTTCTATTGTCGGTGTTGTAGGTTTGTTTATGGTAAGTTATTACTTAGATAAACTACTTTTTCACCGTTCAACTCAAGAAGCTGCTGTTTGTGCTTTGATTGCTGGATCTCCAACGATCGGATTTTTAGGATTTGCAGTTCTAGATCCTATTTATGGTAATGACGTTACAACTAACCTAGTTATCGGAATTGTTTCAATTGTCGTTAACGCCATTACCATTCCTCTTGGACTTTTCTTAATTAATAAGGGATTAGCCCAAGACAAAGAAGCAGCTACTTCTGATAACAACAGTGACCACGATGATAAAGATGATAAAAAGAAAAAGTCAAAAGGCAATTCTCATATTATGGAATCTATTATTAATGCCATTAAGAAGCCTGTTGCTGCTGCTCCTTTACTTGCTGTCTTATTTGTATTGACTGGCCTTAGAATTCCAAATTCTTGGGATCCAACTTTTGATTTAATTGCTAAAGCAAATGCTGGTGTCGCTGTTTTAGCAGCTGGTGTTGCTTTATCAACAGTTAAATTTGCCGTTAACAAAGAAGTTGTCTGGAATACCTTCTACCGCCTATTCTTGACACCTGCAATTATTGTTGCTTTTGCCTATATAATCGGTATGGGCTTTGAACCTCACAAGATTTCAATGCTAGCTTTGGCAACTGGTCTTCCACCTGCATTTTCAGGAATTATTATTTCTAGTCGCTTCAAGATCTATGTTAAAGAAGGTGCAAGTACTGTTGCAGTGTCTACCGTAGTCTTTGCAGTAAGTTGTATTTTTTGGATTTGGATTTTACCGCTTATTGCTAGCTGGATTCACTAATATATCAAGTAAAATTCAAAATAAAAAAGCTTGCGAAATATATTTCGCAAGCTTTTTTCATGGATAAATATTTAATTAATTTTGCTTTTTATTTCTTTTATAAGTGTGAATAATATCCATATGCCATGAATAAACACCACAAGTTACAGCAATCAATCCCAATAAAATTGTCCCCGAATACATAATTTTTTTCATCTTTTACATCTCCTAACTACATAATTATCATAGTTAAGAAAAAATTCTAGTTCAATAAAAATGCCTTCAAAAACATAAAAAATACCCTTAGTTAAATCATGCATTAACTAAGGGTATTTCTTAAGCACCTTCCATTTGTACCAAACTAAAGATATCAGTATCTGGGAACTTTTCTCTTCCCTTTAAAGCTGGTAGTTCAATATAGAAAGCTGCACCAACAACTTCGCCACCCATTCTTTCAACTAATTCTTTAGTAGCGTGTAAAGTACCAGCCGTAGCCATCAAATCATCACAAATGACAACTTTTTGCCCCGGTTTAATTGCATCCTTATGCATTTCAAGTGAGTTTGAACCATATTCTAAATCATAAGAAGCCTTTTCAGTTTCACGAGGTAATTTACCAGGTTTACGTGCAGGAACGAAACCAAGCCCTAATTCAGTTGCAACTGGGCAACCAACGATAAAGCCACGTGCTTCAGGTCCTACAATTACTTCTGCACCACGACTTTTTGCATATTCTGCTAATTCGTGGGTAGCTGCACGATATAATTTACCATCTTGTAAAATTGGTGTTATATCGCGAAAAACAATTCCTTCATTAGGAAAATTCTGCACACTGGCAATGTACTTCTTAAAATCAACTGACATATAAAGCTGACCTCTCCTTTGACTTTAAAAATTATAATAAGTCTTTGACTGTTCTATTTTACCAGAAATCGAATAAAAAAACACTCTAAGGACTGTTTTTAATAAAATATATCTTTTTATAACATCATTTGCTTAACATAATTTATTAACTGTTCAGTTGGCATATGTCTTAACTGTTGGGTAAATTTTATTTGTGCATTAACTCCCTTTAAATAGTTTGAAGCAGTGAGCGGCTTTTTCTCTGGATTTTTTTCAGCAATAATTTTTCCATCTTGATAAGTTACGAATTTTAGTTCAAAAAATACACGCAAAATGAATAAAATACTATCATAGTCTAATCCTAAGTAGGGAGCTACTTCTTGGTAGTCATCTAAGCTAAGTTGAGGATGGGCATAGATATATTTCAAAATTTTACCAAAAGCATCTTTATTAGGGATAGATTGGACTGGTAATTCATCCAAAATAAATCTTAGATATAGTTGCTCATAGTTATTATTTAATGCCTGGTCTAATTCAGCTTTATTACGTGGAGTATCTAATAAAACCGCCGTTTCATTGTTTAAATCATAATCTTTTACTAAACTGATATGATCTTTGTTAATTCCGAGACCGTTTTCCACCCAAGGGATAAGCCTTTTATCAAATAATAAGTAGCGATCAGCAAAGCCCATAATATAATCTTCTTGTCGCAAATCAATAACTTTCGTTGGGACGGCTAACTGTGGAGCACCATAAGCAATATCATCAATCATCCCTTGTAAGCTAACCTTATTACGCCATTGATTTAATGACAAAGTAAGATATAAAGTTTTAACAAATGGCAATATAGTTGAATTTAAATAAGCTTTATTAAAGCCAACTACTTCTAGACTTCCACCATCTTTACTAGCAGTAAATTTAACATGATTCTTATCTTTACCCATTTTAAAGAAATGAGAAATCTGTGGTTCAGTAATTGAAAAAATTGGTTCTGGATTACCGGTTCCAAATGGCCCTACTAAATTAATTTGATTCATTAATTCTGGTCGTAATTCAGACATTGATAATTCCATATCATATTCTTTAACTTCTAAACTGTCGCTAACATGATAATTTGCTTCGAAATTTTTTCTTAAACGATTAATGTCTTTTTCTTCTAGGGAAAGACCACAGGCAAAATCATGACCACCAAATTTAGTTAAAATATCACCATTTAAAGGTTCCAAAGCATCAAAAATATTAAAACCTTCTACTGATCTACCTGAACCTTTAATTTCCCCTGCTTCATTTTTAGTAAGTACGATCGTTGGTTTATGAAGCGCTTCTACTATCTTATTAGCAACTAAACCCAAAACTCCTTCATGAAAGTCTGGATTATAGATCACTAAGGTATTAGTACGTTGCCACCCTTTTTCTTTTACTTCTTGTAAACATGCTTGAAATACTTCATTCGTTAATTCTTTACGTTTTTCATTTAAATCTTCAATTTGTTGAGCAATTTCTTGAGCTTGTTCTTCATCATCAGTTAAAAGTAATTGAACTGCTAATTCAGCGTTAGCCAAACGACCAACAGCATTTAAACGTGGAGCAATATTAAAACCAATATCAGTTGCTGTAATTTGACCCAAATTAAGACCGGATAATTTGATTAAGGCCCGTAGCCCAGGACGTTCACTTTGATTGATCATTTCTAGTCCGCGTTTAACAACAATATGCCCTTCGCCAGTTACTTTAACCATATCTCCAATGGTTCCAATCATCGCTAACTCTAACATTTCACTCATTGAATCATCCATAAGCGCGCGACAAATAGTGTAAGCTACGCCAGCACCACAATAGTCATCAAAAGGATATTTTTGTCCTGGATAATTACAGTGGACGATTGCATAAGCCTCAGGCACTTCACTTTGAAAAGTATGGTGATCAGTGATTATTGTATCTACGCCATGCTCTTTAGCGTATTTAACTTCTTCTACTCCAGTAACTCCATTATCAACCGTAATTATTAAATTAGTTCCATTCGCAATTAATTCTTTATAGCGCTCCAAATTTGGTCCATAACCATCTTTAAAACGGTCTGGAATAAAGTAATGAACATCAGCTCCTAAAATAGAAAGAGTTTCGACCATAATACTAGTAGAAGTAATTCCATCAGCATCATAATCCCCATAAATTGTAATTTTCTCACCATTATCAATTGCTTGATTGATTCTTTCAATAGTCTTATCCATATCATGCATTAAGTATGGATCGGCTAAATCATATTCAGAGGCATTGAACCATTTTTCTAATTTTTCGGCCGTATTAATGTCTCTTAATGAAAACAACTTAGCCTGAATGGGGCTAAGTTGAAATTCTTCGATTAATTCATCAGATAAAGGTGTTGCTTGTCTTTGTTTCCACTTCATTATTTTTAAACACTTCAAGTTCTTTTATAATAAATATTTTTTAACAGATATTAACTATTATATTAGGAAAAAACATTCTAAGCAATTGTAGAATCCAATTCTTAAGGCAAAATAAAAAGCTTAATAATACTTTACTAGTACCATTAAGCTTAACTTTATTTCAATTTAAATACTTGTAAATTCTTATCAGTAGCATTTTCTGTTTTAATTAAATTACCTCTGACAGCCCAACGGTTAACACCACCATCGGCACAAGTAATTAAAGTAACAATATTTTGTTTAGTGTTATTAACCAACCAGACAGCTGTTGGATCTACTTTTTTCTTCATGTAGATCTTGTAAACATAAATTTTATCCAAATTAGTTAAATAAACTTTTTCGCCAACTTGAGTATTTTCAAGGGGAGAAAATAAAATTCCATTTGCAGTCATATAGTGACCAGCCAAAGGATAATTTCCTTTTCCCATTACTTGATCAGCTCGCATCGTACCTCCACCAGTTGACATAGCATCATTACTTAACCCTTTCATAATGGGTAAATACATTTTTACTGAAGGAATAGCTAAGGCGCCAATTGCATCAGCGGTATTTTTAACTCTTGATTTAGTTACCTGCGCAAAATCAATTTCTTGGACTTTAGAATAATCAAACATTCCTTTTTTATTTTCATTTTTCTTGATTGAATCGCGGTTCAATTTGTTTAAAGTACTAGTTTGATTTTGAGCTACCATATAATCTCTAATTTGGGCATTGAATATCATACCTAGTCCAATAATTAGAAGAATAATGGCCGCAATTCTAAGCCAAATTACCTTTTTAGGAGTTTTTTTCTTTTTATCATCATTATTCATTTTATTTTCCCTTAATGTCCTCGTCATTCATCTGTAAAACTGCCATGAAAGCATCTTGTGGCACTTCTACTTTACCAACTGCTTTCATTCGTTTTTTACCACGTCTTTGCTTTTCCAAAAGTTTAGCACGACGATCTGGATCACCAGTATGAATTTTCCAAGTAACATCTTTACGATAAGGCTTAATTGTTGCCCGCGAAATAATCTTGGCTCCAATTGCACCTTGAATATCCACTTCAAAGTTTTGACGTGGAATGAGCTTCTTAAGTAAAGTTGTCATTTGACGAGCTCGAGTTTGCGCTTCATCACGGTGAGCAATAAAACTTAGTGCATCAATTGGTTCCTTATTGAGTAACATATCAATCTTAACCAAATTGGTTGCGCGATAGCCAGTAATTTCATAATCAAGGGATGCATAACCTTTAGTTGAAGATTTCAAATCATCAAAGAAGTCAAAAATTATTTCGGCAAGTGGCATATTATATTTAACATTAACGCGATATTTATCCATATAATCCATAGTAATAAATTCACCACGTTTACGTTGGCACAATTCCATTACAGGACCAACATAATCCTCCGGAACCATGATCTCTGCCTTAACATAAGGTTCTTGAACTTCCTTATATTCACCTGCTTCTGGTAATTCGGCTGGGTTGTCAATTAACTTGGTACTACCATCATTCATTATTGCGTGATAATCAACACTTGGTGCGGTCATGATTAAGTCAATACCAAATTCTTGTTCCAATCTTTCCTGGACAACATCCATATGAAGTAAGCCTAAAAAACCACAACGAAAACCAAAGCCAAGTGCTTGTGAAGTTTCTGGTTCGAATTCAAGCGCAGCATCATTTAATTGCAACTTTTGCAATGCTTCTTTTAAATCATCATATTTTTGATTATCAACTGGGTACATTCCGGAATAAACCATTGGGGGAATTTGACGATATCCTGGCAATGGTTCAGGAGTAGGATTTTCAGCACTAGTAATCGTATCACCAACACGAGTTTCACGAACTGATTTAATGTTAGCAGTAATATAGCCTACATCCCCTGCAATCAGCATATCCTTTTTAACTGGATTAGGACTAGAAACTCCGACTTCCGTAACTTCAAAATCCTTACCAGTATTCATGATTCTAATCTTATCACCAGGTTTAACAGTTCCTTCTTCAATTCTTACGGCCAAAACAACTCCACGGTAATCATCATATTTTGAATCAAAAATTAAGGCCTTAAGTGGCGCCTCAATATCACCTTCAGGTGCAGGAATATCTTGCACAATTCTTTCAAGTAATTCCGGAATCCCTTGACCAGTTTTTCCCGAAACTTCAACAGCGTCTTCTGCATCAAGGCCGATCATTTCTTCAATTTCGCCCTTACACATTTCAGGATCTGCCGAAGGAAGGTCAATCTTATTAATTACAGGTAAGATTTCTAAATTATCATCTATAGCTAAGTATGTATTAGCCAAAGTTTGGGCTTGTACCCCTTGGGTAGCATCAACAACTAAAAGTGCACCTTCACAGGCGGCTAGTGAACGCGAAACTTCATAAGAAAAGTCCACGTGGCCTGGTGTATCAATTAAGTGAAAAATATAATCTTCACCATCTTTTGCATGATATTTTACTTGAACAGAGTTCAACTTAATAGTAATTCCACGTTGACGTTCTAAGGGCATATCATCTAGCAATTGTGCTTTTAATTCTCTTTTTGAAACGGTATCAGTTAATTCTAAGATTCGATCAGCAATTGTAGATTTACCATGGTCAATATGAGCTACAATTGAGAAATTTCGAATATGTTTTTGGTAGTCTTTTAATTTCTTAATATCCATAATTTCACCTTTTTCACTTCTATCATTATAGCAAAGGGAACTTTTAAAAGAAAAAGAATAGGAGAAATTCTCCTATTCTTTATCAGTTATTAATGAAGATCCAGCTTATCTTTCATTCTTTCAAAGAAACTCTTTTCTTGCGGAGTTATGTTNCCGCCGCCNGCCTTAACATAGNCTACTAAAGCTTCTTTTTGCTTGTCATTCATCTTCTTTGGAATTTGNACTTTAACAGTTACTTCTTGATCNCCACGACCAGATCCATTTAACTTAGGTACACCCTCNCCTCTTAACTTAAAGTGAGTATTAGGTTGGGTACCTTCAGGAATTTTAAGNGTAACNTTTCCATCAACNGTATCAACTTGAATTTGATCACCNAANGCNGCTTGAGCAAATGAAATTGGTTCTTCCGTATAAATNGTNGTACCACGNCGAGTAAACTTNTTACTTGGTTTTACNCTAAAGACGATAAATAANTCTCCNTANGGTCCACCGTTTTTACCNGCTTCACCNTCACCANTTTTNCGCATTTGTTGNCCNTTATCAATTCCAGCNGGTACATCAATTTGAACCGTATGTTTCTTTTCNACNGTNCCTTTNCCATGACAAGTTTGACANGGATGNTCAATAATTTGNCCNCGACCATTACATTTATCACANACAACTTGTTGTTGCATCATNNCAAATGGNGTTTGNTGAGNTTGCATTATNACNCCTGAACCATGACATTTATCACAAGTAATTGGATGNGTACCTTTTTCTGCACCAGTACCATGACAAGTCTCACAAACTTCATCACGATTATAAGANACTTGAGTCTTTTTGCCNTTNATCGCNTCCATAAANTCAAGATCNAAAGTATAATCTAAATCTTGNCCCTTTTGNGGTGCNGNAGGATCTGCTNGACGACTACGNCCTCCACCAAAAATATCNTTAAAGATATCACTAAAATCACCAAAGCCGCCGAANCCTTGACCAGCATTGCCNTAACCGCCTTGTCCACCAAAGCCGCCTTGACCATTNACGCCAGCCTGACCAAATTGATCATATTGNGCCCGCTTTTGCTTATCATGAAGCACTTCGTANGCTTCATTTACTTCTTTATATTTTTCTTCAGCACCAGGTTCATGGTTGATGTCTGGNTGATATTTTTTGGCTAATTTTCGATAAGCAGAACTGATTTCTTTATCNGTTGCATTTTTACTAACACCCAGCACTTCATAATAATCACGTTGTGCCATTTATNAACTCCTTTAATTCATAAAAGAAAAGAACTACGCNGCGCAGTTCTTTTCTAAATGGTATTTATATTATACCCACTTTACTTGTGAAAATCACCATCAACTGTTGGGCCATCATCATTACCATTTGAATTATCATTTGGTTGACCNCCTTGTGGGTTTGGACCTTGAGGACCNGCTTGTGGACCACCTTGAGCTCCACCATTTTGTTGGTAAAGCTTAACNGCCAAGTCTTGAGCTACTTTAGATAAAGCATCTTTTTTAGCTTTCATTTCTTCAAGGTTATTATCTTTTTGAGCCTTCTTTAAGTCTTCTAAGGCATCCTTTACCTTCTTAACTTCATCTTCTGGAACCTTACCGTCAACTTCTTTTAAAGTCTTTTCGGTAGTAAAGATTAATTGGTCAACTTCATTACGTAAGTCAACTTCTTCTTTCTTCTTGTTATCTTCTTCAGCGTGTTCTTCTGCTTCTTTTTGCATACGCTTGATTTCTTCGTCAGATAAACCGGATGAAGATTTAATGGTAATCTTTTGTTCCTTACCAGTACCCATATCCTTAGCTGATACGTTTACGATACCGTTTTTATCGATATCGAAAGTAACTTGGATTTGTGGGACACCACGTGGTGCAGGTGGAATATCGGTTAATTCAAAGCGTCCAAGTGTCTTGTCATCAGCTGCCATTGGGCGTTCACCTTGTAAAACGTGAACATCTACAGCTGGTTGATTATCAGCAGCAGTTGAGAAGATTTGGCTCTTTGAAGTAGGAATAGTTGTATTTCTATCAATCAACTTAGTGAAGACACCACCCATAGTTTCGATACCTAGTGACAATGGAGTAACATCAAGTAATACAACATCCTTAACATCACCAGAGATAACACCACCTTGGATTGCGGCACCAAGAGCAACGGCTTCGTCAGGGTTAATTGAGTGATCAGGTTCTTTACCTGCCCATTTCTTAACTGCTTCTTGAACAGCAGGAATACGAGTTGAACCACCATTTAAGATGACCTTATCAATATCACCAACAGATAAACCAGCGTCCTTTAAGGCATTATCAAATGGAACCTTAGTCTTTTCAACTAAGTCATTAGTTAATTCATCAAATTTAGCACGAGTTAAGTCTGCTTCTAAGTGAAGTGGACCAGATTCGCCAGCAGAGATGAATGGAAGTGAAATGTGGGTTGAAGATACACCTGATAAATCTTTCTTAGCCTTTTCAGCAGCATCTTTCAAACGTTGCAAAGCCATCTTATCTTGAGAAAGATCAATGCCATTTTCTGCTTTAAAGTTTTGGATTAACCAATCCATAATCTTCTTATCGAAGTCATCCCCACCTAAGTGAGTATCACCATTAGTAGATAATACTTGGAAGACACCGTCACCTAATTCAAGGACAGAAACATCAAAAGTACCACCACCAAGGTCATAAACTAAGATCTTTTCATCGGCATCATCTTTATCCAAACCATAAGCAAGTGAACTTGCAGTAGGTTCGTTAATAATTCTTTGTACATTTAANCCAGCGATTTTACCAGCATCTTTAGTAGCTTGTCTTTGAGCATCATTAAAGTATGCAGGAACAGTGATAACTGCATCAGTTACTTCTTCACCAAGATAATCTTCTGAGAACTTCTTGATGTATTGCAAAATCATAGCAGAGATTTCTTGAGGAGTATATTCCTTATCTCCAACTTTAACTTTGTAACCCTCTTCACCCATGTGACTCTTAATTGAAGTTATAGTGTTTGGGTTAGTGATAGCTTGTCTTTTAGCTGCTTCACCAACTTGAATTTCACCATCTTTAAAAGCNACTACAGAAGGTGTGGTACGACTACCTTCAGGGTTAGTAATAATTTTTGGTTCTTTTCCTTCTAAGACAGCTACTGCTGAGTTAGTAGTACCTANGTCAATTCCAATAACTTTTGACATCTAAAATTACTTCCTTTCGTTATTGTGCGACAACAACCATTGCTGGTCTTAACGTACGATCTTTATATTGATATCCCTTTTGTAAAACTTGAACTACATGGTCCTTTTGCTCATCATTTTCTGCAGCTACTGTTTGCACTGCTTGATGTAAGTTAGGGTCAAACTTTTCGCCCTCAGCTTTTATTTCAGTAATACCGTGATCATTCATTGCTCTTACTAAAGCATCCAAAGTCATTTGAACACCCTTTTGTAATTGTAGAGCTGCTTCATCATCAGCTTTAACTGCTAAAGCTCGTTCCAAGTTATCCATTGCTGGCAAGACATCTTTGGCTAAATTTTGTGACTCATATTTAATCAATTGAGCCCGTTCTTTTGCATAACGATTTTGCATATTTTGATTTTCTGCTTCACTTCTAAGGTACTTATCTTCAAGTTCCTTATTCTTTTCACTTAAAGCAGTAANCTTTAATTCAAGTTCGTTAACTTTAGCTTCACTATCTTCTTTACTTGTCTTTTTTGATTCTTCAGTTTCTTTACTATTTTCTTTTGCTTCAGAATCTTTTGCTTGAGCTGATGGAGCTTCTTTATCTAAATCTTTTTCATGTGGAAATTCTTCTTTACTCACAGCTAACCTCCTCTATTTAAATCTACCGTAGTAATCGAGTAACTTTTTAGCTAGCTCATCTCTAAAGTAATCGAGTAATCCGATCATCTGCGAGTACGGCATATTCGTCGGACCTAAAAGAGCGATTGTTCCTTTACCATATTTACCAACATTATATTCAGCTGTTAATAAACTATAATTCTTTAATAGNTCAGATGGCAATTCAGAACCAAGCTTAACTTGAATTTTGGAATTACTNTTACCAACCATATCCTCAGGTTTAAAGTCTATTAAATTAGAAATAAGATCTTCTTTTTGATTAATTAATTCATACAATGACTTNATTTGTGATACATCACTGCTTTCAAAATTATTAAGTAGNTTAATTTGCCCATCNACATACATCTGTTCACTAGCAGCATCTTTAATTACATCCTGCAATAAATCTATTATTTGTGTAGCAGAGGTACGATTAACTAATTGATGAGAAATGTCATTTAATAATGAAGAATTAATNTCACTTAAATGCTTACCCACNAAATGACTGTTAATTAAATTAACNGCTTTTTCAATCTCTTCAGCTTTAGCACTATGCGGTAAAGTATAAACTTGATTTTTAACATTACCATCATCAGTAACCAAAATTGCCATCACTTGATATGGAGAAAGAGGTACAATCCTAAAACCAGTAATTTTAATATCTTTAGTTTCAGGACCAGCAGCAAAAGCAGTATAATCGGTCAAATCTGATAAGATCTTTGCGGCTTCTTGAACAATTTCATTTACTTGGTGAAATGGTTGATTTAGCTGATAGCCAATTTTTTCATAAATTGAGCTAGGAACTTGCACTGGATTAATAAGATGGTCTAGATAATACCGATAACCTAAAGTTGAAGGTATCCTTCCACTAGATGAGTGGGTCTTTTCTAGTAATCCTGCTTCTTCCAAAGCTGCCATTTCATTACGAATTGTTGCACTAGAAACCTTAATTGGTAATTGGGACATAACGGTCTTAGAGCCAACAGGCTCATGCATTTGCGTGAAGTCTTTAATAATAGTTTTTAAAATTAACTCTTGCCGTTCGGTCAACATTTATATCGCCCCTTTATTAGCACTCAAGTTTTTACTGTGCTAACAATTATAATGATAACAAACTTTAGCAATAATTCAAGTAGAGTGCTAAATATTTTTTTACAAATTAATTGTCTTATCAGCTACTTGCTTAATGAAGTAGTCATCATGGTCAATTAGTAACATTGTGGGTTTAGTAGTTTGTAATAATTTAATGAGCTGATCCTGATTAAAGACATCTAAATAATTAACTGGTTCATCCCATAAATAAAAATCCGCTGGTTCNAAAAGCGATTTTACTAAAGCTACTCTTTTTTGTTGACCTAAACTCATGTCCTCAATCTTAGTCGTAAAGCTTTCTCTAGCAAACCCAACTTTACGTAACAAATTTAAGATTTCAGTATATGAAAGTTGGTATTTTGCGGCAAAATCCTTTAAACTTCCTTGATATTGAATAAAGTCCTGGGATAAATAAGATATTTTTAAATTGTTGGTCATTTCAATTTTGCCATTTATATTTAGATCTTGCTCCCTTTCTTTTCCCAATATAAATTTTAAAAGGGTTGATTTGCCCGAGCCATTTTTCCCTTTTAAGACCACAATTTCATGTTTATTTACCTTAAAACTTAGGTCTTTAAATAATTGCTTTTCCCCTATTCTAATATTTAAGTTTTGTACTTTTAAAACTTGTTGATGATAGTTAGGACTAAAATTCATCCTTAGGTCATTAGCTTCTTCAATATTTGTTAATAACCCCTGTTTTGCTTCAATATCTTTTTCCATTCGTCGTTCAACATTTTTAGAACGTTTCATGATCTTAGCTGCTTTATGACCCAAGAATCCTTTATCCAAATTTGAATTTAATTCTGTTTTT
Organism: Lactobacillus sp.; assembly: GCA_014803905.1. Classification (GTDB taxonomy): domain Bacteria; phylum Bacillota; class Bacilli; order Lactobacillales; family Lactobacillaceae; genus Lactobacillus. The sequence continues at coordinate 14,763 of JAAVAW010000014.1, forward strand.
AAATGGGCACGAGCATTCTTTTTATTTTCACTCTTTTTTGAAAAAGTTTGAATCTTTTGTCTACTTCTATTTAATTCATTAATTTCACTTTTTAATTTTTTATTCTTATTTATATTGAAATTATCTCTTTTTTCTTTAGTNGCCTCATAACTTGCATAATTACCTTGATATAAGTGAATCTGCTTATTTTCCAAAGCTAATATATGATCAGTTACTTCATTNAAAAATTCTCGATCATGACTNACAANAATATANCCAATTTTTTGTTGCTTTANATATTCACTAATTTGCTTNCGACTGTCCTCNTCAAGGTGGTTTGTCGGTTCATCAATTAAAGGAAAACTNTCTTCTTGAGTAAATGNNAGAGCTAATAATATCTTTGTTTTTTCTCCACCACTCAAAGTTTCAAANGGTTGCCAAATNAAATTAGGATCANCTTTCATTTGATTTAGTTCTTTTTCTAATTTCCATTGTTCAACATTAATTTGATCCTGTAANTCAAAGAAAGTAATATTCTTAGGATTTCTAACATGTAAAGGAAAATAAATAAAATCTAACCTTGTTTGAATTTGACCATTTCCTTTTAGTTTTTTAGTTATTAAATTTAAGAAAGTAGTTTTTCCTTTCCCGTTTNTGCCTACTAACCCTAATTTCCAAGAACTGTCTAAATCTAAATTTAAATTTGTAAAAATCTCATCACTGCTGTTTTCATATCTAAAAGAAAGATTTTTAATTTTGATATTGCTCATTAATTAATCACCTCATGCAAAAAGAGTCTACACTTTGCACAAGTATAGACTCTTTTCCTTCAGTATGATTAAAGTAATACGTGATCTAATTTGGATATAAAGAGAAGGGTTAGCGTCTATATTAACCTTGTAAAAAAGTGCAAAATACTCTTTTAATAAAAGAAATTTTATTTAACTACACTTATTGCAAGATTAATTAACGCAACGGCAATCCCTCTTTCATAATGAATTTCAATTGATGAAGTGATTATAACTTATGGGTTAAAATTTGTCTAGTTTTCTAAGTTATTTAAAAATAATCATAAAATGAAACTTCACCTTTAACAAAATCATTNGAGCNACTTTGATCAGNNTGGATATAATTTAATTCTACTGCCTGTTTTAGCGTTAAATGTCCCAATAACACTTTGGTCCAGTTAGTCAAACTTCCACGATATTCTGGTCTAGCACTACTTTTTTCTACAAAGTTTTTATTATTAGTATTAGTTATTTTCCAAATGCCNTTATTTTCTTTAATAATATCATCATTTGTTACTTCAATTATTAAATTTCCTGCTTTTAATAAAGGAATTGCTTCAAGTACCTGCTTAAGATTAATAATCCGCGTCATCATATAAGGGAGAGTTCTTAATTTTAAGAGTGCCTGGTTTGCGAAGAATTCATTAAGAAGTGTTGTTTCAGGCAAATTCATCCTATATTGCAAATCATTTGATGCATGACTTGCCACGATACTTAACAATGCTTCAGCAGCCTGAGGCGTTTGATAATAAAATTCACCAACATCAAAAGTTGTGTCATTTATCTCATAAAACATATAACCTTGAGCTTTCCCATTTTCATCAATATAAACACAAGTAAAACGCTCAGGATAATAAGTATTAAATCTTTCCCACCACCATTTTTCACGTACTACAGTATTTCTTTGAGAATTTTGTTTAAGTTTATTTTGATAAAGCTCTTTCACGGTAGCCATTAGCTTAGGATCAGTCAGCCTTCCCCTAATAACCTCACCTTGTTTTACTGGTCTAAAATTATTTAGGGCCTCATTTTTAAAAGCTAATTCTTTTTGATAAATAGTATTTTCATAACCATAGCGTCTATAAAAGCTCTCTGAAAACGGAGCCAAATTAGAAATTGCATAGTCATTTTGATAAAGAAAAGTAATTATTTCTTTCATTAAGCGATTAATATCACCTTGGCCTCGATTTTCTGGATAAGAAGAAACATATCCCACCCCGCCCATTTTTAATTTCTTATCAAAAACTTGGCTAATAAATTTATTTACCATAATGTAACTGGCCAGTTTGTCATTCTTATATTCTCCAAAATTAAAGCTATGGTTATAACGACCTAAGAAATTTACATCAGTAATTAAATCACCTTGTTTTAAAAAGGCGTACTTAACTAGATCCGTAATTTGAATCAAAGTTGCTTGATCTTGAATTAATTCCATCTTATTTCACCTACATCAATAATTAATCATTTAGTCAACTAAAAAGCTAGTTACAAAATTCTTCTTAATTTACTTAAACTTGTTTTAACTGTATGTTAAGTATAGCTTTCTTTATCAATGATGTAAACGCTATCATGCTGTTGTATTAAAAAAGCCCAGCTTCTAACATATTTTTTAATTAGAATACTCGGCTTCATTTTCAGAGATGTCTAAAAACCGTCATCTTGTTTTTATTTACTTTTAAAATAATTCTGAATATTTTCCTGATCTTTTTTTAGTTGAGCACTTAATTCAGGAATGCCAGAAAATTTTATATTTCCACGCATGTATTTATACCACGCAATTGTCATTGGTTTACCATAAGCCTCTTCATCAAAACCAAATAAATGCGTTTCAATAGTTAACTCCTTGTTTTCAAAGGTATCATTGTAACCAACACTTGTCATGGAATCATACCATTTATCATCAATTAAAGTGCGAGTAGCATACACTCCTTCAGCGGGGATAACTTTATTTCCTTCAACTTGTAAATTAGCAGTAGGAAAGCCTATCTGATGACCACGACGATAGCCTTTTACGATAACTCCTGAAGTTGTATATGGTTCTCCCAATAGGTCATTGGCCAATTCTATTTTTCCGGCTTCAATTGCATGGCGAATAGTAGTAGAACCGACTTTTTCGCCTGATTTCATATGCTTTGGTTCAACCACAATATCAAACCTTCCTTTAACAAATTTTGGTAAATTTTTTATATTTGCAATATCTTTCGGTCCATACGTATAATCAAAACCAACTACTGCTGTGTCTATATTTAATTTAATAAGTACATCATCAATAAATTCTTGTGGTTTTAATTTACTAAACTTTTTATCAAAATCAGTCACAAACAAGTAGTCTACATTAAGTTGTGCCAACTTTGCTTCTTTTTCCTTTAACGTATTAAGGTAAACAAAAGTTTTATCATTTTGATAAATTTCTTTAGGATGATGGTTAAAAGTCATTACACCTAGAGGTAATCCCTTTTGATCAGCAATTTCTTTTGCATGTTTAATTAGTGCTTGATGCCCACGATGAAGCCCATCAAAAAATCCTAAAGCCAAAACAATTTTGCCTTTAACAGGATTTTCTTTAATTGGGTATTTTATTGAAATTACTTTCACTGATCTCTTCCTCTTCACTCATTTTTACTCATTCTTTAAAAGCATTAAATCCGGCCGATAAACAGAATCCACTTTTCGATAAATTGCCTTTATTTTATTGTTAAATCGCAATGCAACTTTAGGCGTATTGATATCTAATTTAATTGCTGCACCATTTTTAACACGATCAAATTGACTTGGGTCTAATTCAACCGTTTGATAATCCTTAAAAAATTCATCAATTGGTTGTAACCATTTTTCTGGATTGTCTATATTTTTTTCAATATAGGATAATGTTACTGCATGATTAATGTTAAAACCTGAACTTGCTATTCTAGTTAAACTAGTCATAACTGCAGGCATGTTTAGTGTTTCTCCTAAATCATTTACGAGTGACCGGACATAGGTACCTTTAGAACACTTGATGGCAAAATCAAAAGATTGTGTTTTATGTTCTTCATCATACCTCAAATCATTCGTTAATTGATAGTTAAACACTTCAACTAATCTTTTTGGACGTTGTACGGGAATATTTTTTCTAGCATATTCATAAAGACGCATCCCATTTACTCTTACAGCCGAATAAATAGGTGGTACCTGTTCCAGTTTTCCTGTTAATTTACTCATTCCTGCTATAATTTGTTCACTAGTAAAGGGAGGCTCCACTTCTTTAGCCTCAGTTACATGACCATCTAAATCATAACTATCAGTTGCCAAACCAAACATTCCGGTTCCTACATAAGCCTTGGGTTCTTGGTGCATTAATTCAATTAATTTGGTAGCCTGACCAATAGCAATCGGTAGAACTCCATTTACTTCTGGATCTAAAGTACCTGCGTGACCAATTTTTCTAATATGTAATAACTTACGCAATTGATAGACACAATCGCTACTGGTCATTCCTCGATCCTTATTAAGTACTACAATACCATTTAACATCAAAAATTCTCCTATACCTATAATTAAAAGGCGTCAACAACTTACTTGACGCCTTTTAATATTATTTATTTTCTCGTTCTTGATCAGCCTTTTTTACTTGGCGAATCAAATCGTCGATTTTACTACCATAGGCTACGGAAGTGTCACGCTTAAAAATCAATTCTGGAACTTTATAAACAGTTAGGGTTTGTCCTAATAAATGTCTCATCGTTCCTTTAGCCTTATCTAAAGCTTCTGCAACTTCTTTCTCCTTTTTAGGATCTTCAGTTAATAAACTGTAATAAATAGTTGCATAGGATAAATCATTAGTACATTCTACCGCTGTTATCGTTACATCACTCAAACGTGGATCGCGAATATCTTTTCTCAAAATTTTGGTTAATTCGCGTAAGATTTCACCTTCGACACGACCAATTCTATGTTTCATATTTGCCTCCTATTTATTGAGGCTTAACCTCTTGCATTTCATATGCTTCAAGTTCATCATCGACCTTGATATCATTGAAGTTTTCAATAGTTAAACCACAATCAAAACCTTGCTTAACTTCTTTAACGTCATCTTTGAAACGTTTAAGAGAAGCAACTTTACCATCATATTTAACTATACCATCTCTAATGACACGAATACCAGAATCACGTGTTACATATCCACTATCAACAAATGCACCAGCGATTGTACCAACTTTTGAAACCTTCCAAGTTTCACGAACAGTTAAGTTACCAGTAACTTTTTCTTCATAAGTTGGTTCAAGCATACCCTTCATGGCAGCCTCAACATCATCCATTGCCTTGTAAATAATATTGTAAAGACGGATATCTACGCCTTCAGTTTCTGCTTGAGCTTTAGCAGTCGCTGTTGGACGAACATTAAAACCAATAATAAATGCATTTGAAGCAGCTGCTAAAGTAACATCTGATTCATTAATAGCACCTACAGAAGCGTGAATAATATTTACACGTACTCCTTCAACATCAATTTTTTCAAGAGATTGTTGTAAAGCTTCAACAGAACCTTGTACATCAGCTTTAAGTACAATGTCGACGGATTTCATGTTCTCTTTCTTCATAGTATCAAATAAGTTATCAAGAGTAACATGTTGTACATTTTCACGTTGCTTTTCAAGAGCATTCTTGGCACGTTGTTCACCAACACTTCTAGCAGTCTTTTCATCATCAAAGACAACTAACTTATCAGCAGAAGCNGGAACATCATTCAAACCAGTGATTTCAACCGGAGTTGAAGGCTTGGCTTCTTTAATACGACGTCCCTTATCATTGGTCATTACACGTACACGACCATAAGTGTCACCAATAACGATTGGGTCACCAACTTTTAACGTACCTTGTTGAACTAAAAGATCGGCTACAGGACCACGTCCCTTATCTAAACGTGCTTCAACAACTGTACCAATGGCCTTTTGATCTGGATCAGCTTTTAATTCTAATACATCAGCTTGTAATAAAATCATTTGAAGTAAATCTTCAACATTTTCACCAGTCTTAGCAGAGATCTTAACAAAAATAGTATCTCCACCCCAGTCTTCTGGAACTAAGCCATGTTGCATTAATTCTTCCATAACATGATCTGGGTTGGCACCAGGTTTATCAATCTTGTTAACAGCTACAATAATTGGGACACCAGCACTCTTGGCATGATCAATTGCTTCGATAGTTTGTGGCATCACACCATCATCCGCGGCAACTACTAACACAACAATATCAGTAATTTCTGCACCACGAGCACGCATATTTGANAAGGCAGCATGTCCTGGAGTATCTAAGAAGGTAATCTTACGATCATCTAAAGTTACTTGATATGCACCAATACTTTGAGTAATACCACCGGCCTCATGTTCAGAAACATTAGTATGACGTAAACGGTCNAGCAATGTAGTTTTACCATGATCAACGTGACCCATGATTGTAACTACAGGAGGACGCTTAACTTGATTCTTAGAATTCTTAGAAGCTTCAACCTCTTTAGTATAAAGAGTATCAATATCTGAAATATCTTCATGTACTTTTTCTTGAGCTTCAATACCGTATTCAGCNGCAAGTAATTCGATNGTATCTTTATCAAGAGATTGGTTTTGGTTGGTCATTACACCCAGCATAAATAATTTTTTGACAATTTCAGCTGGTTCTCTGTGAAGAATTTTACCTAAGTCTTGAGCATTCATGCCTTCTTCATAAACTAATGTTTCTGGCAATGGACGCTCCTTTCTNTGAGTAGGTTGCTTTTTAACTTCTTGACTTTGATTATTGCGCTTATTCTTCTTATTGCGGCGACGTCTTGCTTTATCAGAATGCTCACTGCGTTCACGTTCATAACTTGGAACTTCATGATGTTTACGTCCTGGCTTACCAAAATCTTTTTTACGATTATTTTTCTTTTGGTCTTGTTCTTGAATAGGAGCACTNGGAATAGCAGGTTCTACTTTCTTAACTCTTGGCTTTTCTTTCTTTTGTTGATTACGAGCNGGAGAAAGTTTTACAATTTTTGGACCTGTTACCTTTTTGGAAGCTTGAACTCTTGCCTTTACGGCCTCTGCACCTTCAGCTGGAATTGTCTGTTTTGGTGAATCAGTATTTTGCTTTGATTCAACCTTCTTTTTATTCTTCTTATTTTCATACTGTTGACGAGAACGTTCAGNTTGTTTGTTCAATTCTANTGAATCCTTACGTTGTTTATCTTGCAATTCCTTCAATAAGTCACGCGCTGCGGGTTTATTTGNACTNCCACTTCGTTTTTCATCTGCTTTATTCGCATTACGCTTATTATGATTTCTAGTATCATTTTTCTTATTAGAGAAGTTCTTCTTTTTTTCAGTATGCTTTGGGTGTCTAATGGCACCAACAGAAATTTTGATTTTTGTCTTTTTAGATGAGTTTTTCTTATCAGAAGAACTAGGTTTGCTCTTTCCAGAAAGAACTTCTTTAATTTTATTTACTTCTGCATCATCCAAAGAAGACATGTGACTTGTAACATCAAACCCCAATTCCTTTGCTTTATCAACTACGGTTTTGTTATCGATGTCCAATTCTTTAGCTACTTCATAAATTCTCTTTTTGGCCATCCAAACACTCTCCTTTACTTCATTAATTTTTCTATTGCTTGNCTAAATCCAGCATCCCTTATCGCAAGTAATTTTATTTCTTTGCCTAATGCACCCTTTAGTTCATCAGCCTTAAAACTATTTATTACTAAAANATTTTTATCATGCTTAGCTACAGACATAATCTTATCTTTTGTATTGATACTAATATCTGCTGCAATAATTAATACCTTAATCTGGTGTTTCAATAATGCTTGATGGACCGCATCATAACCNATAATTAGTTTACCTGCTCGCTGGGCCAATCCCAATAAGTTTAATATTTTATTTTGCACTATAATTTTCACCAAATAAATCTTTTCTAGCCTTTTGGTGATCTACATATGCATAAAGATCATCATAAAATTGTGCCGGAACTTTAGCACCTAAGCTTTTTTCCAAAACTCTATTTTTTTGAGCTTCAGCAATTTTTTCAGGAATTAAAGATACATAGGCACCCCGTCCAGATTTTTTCCCGGTAGGATCAACTGAAACATTTTTTTCTTTATCAATTACAATTCTTACCAATTCTTTTTTGGGCATCATTGTATTTGTAAGTAAATCTTTACGCATTGGAATTTTTCTTTTTTTCAAAGAAAATCACCTATTCCTCATCTTTATTTTCTTCAGTTTCTTCGGTTTCATTTTCTACTTCTTGATCCTCAGTAGAAATCTCCGTATTATCCATTGTTTCATCGGTTTCTGCAAGTTCTGATTCATTGTTTTCATCAACAAACTCAACTTGTGATTCAGGTTTTATGTCGATCTTATACCCTGTTAANCTGGCAGCTAATCTAACATTTTGTCCCTTTTTACCAATAGCCAAGGACAATTGATAATCAGGTACAATTACCAAAGCATTATTTGCATCTTCATCTTCTTCACTNAATTGAACTGCAATNACNTCAGCAGGATTCAAGGCATTAGCAATGTAATCAGAAGGATCTTCTTCATACTTAACTACATCAATATTTTCCCCACCAAGTTCATTCACAATGTTTTGNACACGTGAACCTTTAGGACCAACTAANGTTCCCACAGGATCNATATCTGGATCATTTGTTTTTACAGCAATCTTTGTTCGATCACCTGCTTCACGAGCAATAGATACAATTTCAACTGTTCCATCATATACTTCAGGAACTTCTTGTTCAAATAAACGTTTAACTAGGTCTGGTGCAGTTCTAGAAACTGTAATTTGAGCTCCTTTAGTATCAGAACCTACGCGAGTTACTAATACTCTTACTTTATCTTGAGGATTATAAATTTCTCCTGGAAGTTGATCGTTGTGAGGCATTACTGCTTCTACATTGCCAATTTTCACATAAACAAAACGATTATCCTGTCTTTCAACAGTTCCAGTTATGATTTCATCTTCATATTGAGAATATTCTTCATAAATATGATTACGCTCTGCTTCTCTTAAGCGTTGCATAATAACTTGCTTAGCCGTTTGTGCAGCCAAGCGACCAAAATCCTTTGGCGTTACTTCAAATCTAATTTCATCGCCNACTTCNTAAGCCTTATTAATTTCAAGTGCATCTTTAAGACTTACTTCTAAACGATCATCTTGAACTTCTTCAACTACTGTTTTAATGGCATTAACTTTAAAGTTACCTTTCTTTTCATCAAAGACAACTTCAACATTTTGTGCTTGATTATAGTTTCTCTTGTAAGCGGCNACTAAAGCAGCTTTAATAGCATCAACGATTACATCTTGTTTGATACCCTTTTCTTTTTCTAAGGTTGAAAAAGCATCAATCATTTCTTTAGTCATAAGTTTTTGATCATCCTTTCTAAAACTCAATTGCAAATCGAGCGTTAGCAACTACATCACGAGGGATTTTTACTTCTTTTCTGCGAGTTTTAACTTTAACTTCTAATGTTACTTCATCATCAGTCAAATCTTTCAAAAAACCTTCGTAGACTTTATTTCCGTCGATCTTCTTATATAATCCTACGTGAATATAGGATCCTATTGCGTTCTCCCAGTCTTTACTTGTCTTAATTGGTCGTTCTAATCCAGGAGATGAAAGTTCTAATACATAAGGATCTGGAAAGGGATCCGGNTCTAATTCATCTAGCTTTTCAGAAACGATTTCACTAAGATCAGCAATTTCTTCAATGTCAATCCCACCTGGTCTACGATCAACGTAGATTCTAAGATAATTTTGACCCTTTTCTTTGACATATTCNACATCGACGACTTGATCGCCACGTGCTTGTGCCAAAGGCTGAACTAAATCAGTAATCATTTCAGTTACTTTTGACAAATTTCTTCCTCCGTAATAAAAAGAGTGAGCATTTCTGCTCACTCGAATTAGCTATTCGAACTTCCCCATTAGAATAGCATATTTATTCAATTTTGTAAATTTAAGCNTTAGAAAAGTGATAATTGATTTTGATCCGGCATCCCTTCTAAGACACCATTTTCTTCAAAATAATTCATAATTGTTTGTGATACTTTTCCACGCTTAGCCAAGTCNTCTTTTGAAAGAAACTTTTNNTCTTCACGCGCAGCNACAATTTGCTTAGCNGCATTNTCTCCCAAGCCAGGNACAGCATTAAAAGGTGCCAAGATAGTATGTTCATCTANNATCTTGAAATCTANGGCTTCGGATTCATTGACGTCAACCATTTTAATTTTAATACCNCGTTCGATGCATTCATTTGCTAACTCTAAAACCGTTAATAACGATTTATCTTTAGCGGTAACATCCATCCCCTTATCTTGTATTTCTTTCATAGCGGCTTTAACAGTATTCTTTCCATGACTCATAGCAACTAAATCAAATAAGTCAGCTCTAACAGTAAAGTAAGAAGCATAATAAATAACCGGATAGTAAACTTTAAACCAAGCAATACGTAGGGCCATCAAAATATAAGCCGTTGCATGGGCCTTTGGGAACATATATTTAATCTTCAAACAAGATGGGATATACCAGTCAGGAATATTATGGTTTTCTTTAAGAACAGCCATATTTTCATCACTGATACCTTTACCATGTCGCACTGATTCCATAGTGGAGAAGGCAACTTCTGGCTTTACACCCCAGTGAATTAAGTCGGTCATAATGTTATCACGACAACCAATTACATTCTTTAACTCACAAGTTCCATTATTAATTAATTCTTCTGCATTTCCTAACCATACATCAGTACCATGAGAAAGCCCTGAAATTTGCAATAATTCAGAAAATGTCGTTGGCTTTGTTTCTTCAAGCATCCCTCTAACAAATCTGGTTCCAAATTCAGGTACTCCTAAGGTCCCAGTTTGTGAGCCTATTTGTTCAGGGGTAACATTTAAAACTTCTGTTCCAGAAAACAGTGCCATAACACCTGGATCATCCGTAGGAATTGTCATTGGGTCAACTCCTGAAAGATCCTGCAACATTCTGATCATCGTTGGATCATCATGACCCAAAATATCAAACTTTAAAATATTATCGTGAATGGAGTGGAAATCAAAGTGAGTAGTAAGCCATGCTGCATTTAAATCATCAGCAGGATATTGTACGGGCGTAAAGTCATAAATATCCATATCATCTGGCACTACAACAATACCGGCGGGGTGTTGCCCAGTAGTTCTCTTTACCCCACTAGCCCCTTTTGCTAAACGATCCAATTCTGCATTTCTAAGATGAAGTTCATTTTCATCTTCATAATGTTTAACATAGCCAAAAGCAGTTTTATCCGCCACTGTCGCAATTGTTCCAGCACGATATGAATTGTCAGGGCCAAACATTACTCGAATATAATTATGGGCCACTGGTTGATAGTCTCCTGAGAAGTTCAAATCAATATCAGGTACTTTATCACCATGGAAACCTAAGAAAGTCGCGAATGGAATATCTTGACCATCTTTTACTAAAGGAGTGCCACATTTAGGGCAATTTTTATCTGGTAAGTCATAACCAGATCCATATTCTCCATTTTCAAAGAATTCAGAATACTTACATTCTGGACAGCGATAATGTGGTGCCAATGGATTTACTTCTGTAATTCCTGACATGGTAGCAACTAAACTCGACCCCACAGAACCACGTGAACCTACCAAATAACCATCTTTATTTGATTTTGCTACTAGTCTTTGTGAAATCAAATAAATAACCGCATATCCATTTGAAATAATTGAATTTAATTCCATGTCAATACGATCTTTTACGATTTTTGGCAATGGTTTTCCATATAGTTGATAGGCCTTATCATAAGTTAGTTTCTTCATTTCTTCATCCGCATTATCAATATGTGGTGGATAAAGGCCACTCTTAATTGGGGCTATTTCTTCAATTTGATCGGCAATCTTATTAGTATTATCGATAACTATTTCTTTAGCCACATCTTCGCCTAAAAAAGCAAAAGCATCTAGCATTTCTTGTGTTGAATAAAAATGTAAATCTGGTAAAGGCTTATTGCGATTAGGATTGGATTTTTGAGCCGCTAATAAAATCTTACGATAAATTGCTTCGTGTGGTTCAACATAATGCGCATCACTCGTAGCAACAACTGGCTTACCTAATTCTTTACCAAGCTTATAAATATTTGAAATGATTTCTTCTAGCTCGGCTTCATCCTTGATTAATTCATCTTCAATTAAAGTTTGGTAAGCAGCTGGAGGTTGAACTTCAAGAAAATCATAAAACTTTGCCTTTTCCCTAGCTTCGTCATAACCTTTTTGCATCATTGCTACAAAAACATCACCTTGAGCACAACCACTACCAAAGAGCAAGCCCTCACGGTATTTTCTCAATTCAGAAATTGGTGTTCTTGGAACTCGATAAAAATATGTGGTTGATGCACTAGAAATAAGCCTATACATATTTTTAAGACCGGTTTGGTTTAGTGCTAATACGGTCATATGACTTGGTTTAGCTCGTTTATAAACTTGGCCGTATTTAGCATAATCATTCATTCTACCTAGGTTAGCTTCACCGAAACGATCATAAAATGCATCAAGCAGTTTAAACATCAAATATCCTGTTGCCTCGGCATCCTGGTTAGCCCGGTGGTGATGTTCAAGTACAACATTATATTTCTTAGCTAAAGAGTCAAGCGTATGACGGGTTTGTTCTGGATGTAAAAGACGAGAAACTTCAAGTGTATCAACAACTGGTTGAGTTATTTCGGCCAAATTTGCTCGTCTAAGAGCAGCATTAACAAATCCCACATCGAATTGAACATTATGTCCACATAATGGCAAATCACCATAAAAATCTTGGAATTGTTTAATAACAACTGCTTCATCGTCAGCCGCACTAACCATTTCATCAGTAATTGAAGTTAAATTAATAGTCGTATCACTTAATGGATGATGCGGATTAATAAATTTATCAAATCGTTCAATTACTTCTCCATTCTTCATCTTTACGGCACCAATTTCGATAATGGTATCATAAACAGATGATAATCCCGTGGTTTCAACATCAAAAATCACATATTCGCGGTCACGATAATCCATATCGGCAGGATTAAGAACTAATAATGCATGATCATCAATCATATTGGCTTCATAACCATATAAGACCTTGATATCATTAGCTTTTCCAGCAAAATATGCTTCTGGGAAAGATTGCACATCAGCATGGTCAGTTATCGCAATAGCTTTTTGATCAAATTTCTTTGCCGTTTTAATAAAATCAGTTGGGGTATTAGTTGCATCGAGTTGTGACATATTGGTATGAAGGTGTAATTCAACCCGTTTTTTCTCCCCTTCATATTTTTCTTGTCTCCCCTGGTGCTCAATCAATTCCATATTTCGGATGTTAAACACTACTTCATGTTGGTAAGCATCGTCGGCAGCATTTCCTTGTAATCTAGCCCAGGTACCAGGTTTGATCGAACTTAAATACTCTATTTCGTCTTTATCAGAAACAAATCTCTTAAAGCTTATTGAATCAGTATAATCAGTTATTTCACCAGTCCAAATTGCATTACCTGACTTTAATTCTCTTAAATCAGTGCTAAAGATTTGGCCCTCAATTAATACATTATTTGTCCCATCCTCAATTTCTTTCATTTGGATGAAGTCAGCCTTTTTACTGATTTTTCCTTTTGAGAAACGTTTATTGTTACCTGAATTTGCATGCTTAGGTTTACTTTCAGGAGGATTCTGATTATAAAATTCTTGCATCGCTGATTCATGGGCAGCTTGTTCTTCAGCAAGACTCTTTAAATTCTCATCATTATTTTCATCAATCTTAGTTGTAAACTTAATATTAAAAAAGCCGTAATCTCTAAAAGATTCATTTAAACTAGCTAATACTTTTTCTGACAACATTCCATTTACAACGCTATTTTGCGTTGGAATTAACCACTTTTCATTTTCTAAATGTGGAGTTTGGCTGAGCAAGAATTCTCTTACTACGGGTTGCAGTCTTTTAGAGTTTTTGATTACAAATTGCCAATAATCGGGCAAAAATTTACTACTTCCGTCTTTTGTACGGATAAATAATTCAACATCTACAAAGGGATTAAAGTTATTAAGAATTGCTTCATATAAAGCATGATAAGTTGCAAAATCAACAGGAGTATCTAAAAAAACGTGGATCTTCCACTTACGCTCTTTAGCGTAAACGTCCACGTTTTCAATTTCGCCCTTTTTCAAGATTTCGTCATTAGCAAAATCTTTGGGCAAATTGACCTGTTCTAATAACTTTAAGAAAAGATCATTTTTTTTAGTCACGAAAATTATCCTAACTTATTAGCAATATAAGCTTCCAACTCATCAATACTAATCTTAGTAGCAGCGTCATCAGTTGGTTGCTTAACTTCTACCATATTTTCACTTGCGTCGCGTCCCACAGTAATTCTAATTGGTGCACCAACCAAATCAGCATCATTAAATTTAACTCCGGGACGAACGTTTCTATCATCGTATAAAATATCATACTTGGCTGATAATTCTTTTTCAAGTTTTTCTGCCAATTCGGTTTGAGTTTCATCTTTCATTTTCATTTGAATCAAATGAATTGTAAATGGNGCAATTTCTTTTGGCCAAGCAATTCCATGGTCAGTTAAGTGTTGTTCAACNGCNGCTGAAAGCATTCTCGTAACACCAATTCCATAAGAACCCATGATTACAGGTTGAGTTTTACCATTTTGATCTAAGAAATCAGCTCCCATGGTAGTGGTGTAGTAAGTACCAAGTTTAAAAATATGACCAACTTCNATTGAAGTAGTAAATTGAAGTGGTAATTGATCAANAGGATCAGGTTCTCCTTCGTTAGCAGTTCTGATATCTGCAAATTCATCNANCTTAAAGTCACGATCTANGTTAGCATTTTCAAATTGATAATCAGTTTCATTAGCACCTACAACAAAGTTGTATAGATTTCTTACTGTTTCATCAGCAATAATCTTATCAGCCCAATCAGCATTAATTGGACCTACAGCACCTTTAGCACTTCCAGTAATTTCAATAAGTTCTTCGGGAGTTGCTGCTCTTACTTCGTNGGCATCAAGAATATGACCTAATTTNACTTCATTAATTTCTTTATCACCACGAATTAAGACTAAAACTTTTTGATCGTCCGCAATAAACAAAATACTTTTCACGATTCTAGTTGCAGGTACATGTAAAAATTCTGATAGTTTTTCAATAGAATCCATACCTGGAGTTGCTACTTTATTCAATTCTTTAGAGTCTTCAGGTTCTTGCTTAAAGGTATCAATACTTTTTGCCATTTCTAAGTTAGCTGCGTAAGTGCCTTTTTCATTAGTAGCAATCGTGTCTTCACCTATAGCAGCAGGTGCTTGAAATTCAGTAGAGTTTTTACCTCCCATAGTACCTGAATCGGCGATAACTGGACGAACATCTACGCCAGCTCTTTTAAAAATATTCTTAAATGCTTGTTTTTCATCATCAAATTGTTGATCCAATTGCTCTTGAGTTGAAGCAAAACTATAAGCATCAAGCATAATAAATTCACGACCACGTAATAAACCAAAACGAGGTCTATTTTCATCACGGAACTTAGTTTGAATTTGATAAAGAGNAATTGGCATTTGCTTNTAACTCTTTAAATTCTTCGCAATAATTTCAGTAAAAGTTTCTTCATGGGTTGGTCCAAGTAANCTTTCACGATCGTGNCGATCNTTAAGTCTAAACATTTCTGGNCCNTATTTNGGNANACGNCCAGATTCTTCCCANAANCTAGCTGGTAAGAANTGNGGCATNAACATTTCTGGAACATTAATCTTATCCATTTCTTCTTCCATAATGTTTTCAGCCTTACGTAAAACACGATAGCCAAGTGGTAAGTAAGCATATACACCAGCTGTAACTTGGCGAATATAACCACCACGAATCATTAACTTATGACTTTCTGCTACTGCATCTGCNGGAGCCTCTTTTAAAGTAGGCATAAAAAATTTAGATTGACGCATTTTTCCTCCAAAATAATTTTATTTAATAAAGTAACGATAAATATCATTNCCAGTAACTGCAATAATTAGTAGTAATAAGATCACAAATCCAATTACGTCAACCATTGCTTCACGCTCTTGTGGAATTGGTTTTCCAATTATTAATTGAATAATATTGAGTAATAATTTTCCTCCATCAAGTCCTGGAATTGGTATNAGGTTAACAATCCCCAAATTAATAGAGATCATTGCCAAAAAGGCTAATAAATAGGTAATTCCCATATTTGAAACTTGTACAGTTTGCGAATAAATACCCACTGGNCCAGATAACTTATTNAAACTGAAGTGTTGGAAAAGGTTTCCTACAGCACTAAAAATCATACCAGTTGTTTGCACACTAGTATTCCATCCTCGAGCCAATTTTACACCAACATTGTTATCTGGTTTACCATAAAATCCGAGTTGATAAACCTTACTACCATTTATTTTTTCTGCTTTAGGTTTAACGGTAAAATCTTTTTCTTTGCCATCACGANCAATTGTAAGCGTAACTTTTTTACCCTTTGACTTTGCTAATTGTTGCCCNATATCTTCAAAATTAGTAATCTTTTTATTATTAATTTTTTTAATAGTATCTCCAGTTTTTAAACCAATTTGTTGAGCTGGATAATGAGGAATAGTTTTATCAATTGTAGTAGTTGCGGGNCCGACNCTTACTAAAGACCAAATAAGAAAAACNACAAATCCTAAAACAATATTCATAAATGGACCGGCAAAATTAGTAGCTANTTTTTTACCCACACTTGCTTCTTGGAATTGAGTATCACGAGGTGCAATTAAAAGTTCAGTACCATTNTTTTCAATGATNGTTGCATCATGATCAACTGAATAGGTAACCTCTTTATCCTCTTCACCATTCTCAAACCCAGTAATGTATAAATCATCTACTAAATCACTTTTACTTACTTGAATTGGCGTTCCTGAAATTGGCATCTGTGATCCTGAGGCATCAATTCGTTTTATTTTACCATGATCATCAAATTGAACAACTACGGTTGTACCGGGATCAATGACCGCTGCATCATCTGGACCAGCTAAGCGAACATATCCTCCTAAAGGCAACCATCTAATAGTATAAGTTGTTCTTTTTCGCATAACTTGAAATAGCTTAGGACCCATTCCAATGGAAAATTCTCGCACTAAAATACCTGATTTTTTAGCCACGATAAAATGTCCAAATTCATGAACAAAGACTAGGATTCCAAATACAACAAGAAAAATTAGAATTCCCTTCATTGACTTTCTCCTATAAAATTCCTAAGAAAGCAACTACTGGAAGAACAAATAGCATACTATCAAATCTATCTAAGATACCACCATGACCTGGTAAAATCTTTCCTGAATCCTTAACACCATAAAAACGTTTATAAGCCGATTCAACTAAATCTCCCATTTGACCAATAATTGAAAATACTAAAGCCAATGCGATCATCAAAATATTATTTCTACCAGTTGGGACTAAATAAACATATATTGCTGAACAAATCAATGCACAAATTACTGCTCCAATTGATCCTTCCCAAGTTTTATTTGGACTGATAACTGGCCATAATTTATGCTTACCAATTTTTCTACCAATCATGTAAGCCCCAATATCAGTGGACCAAACTACTACAAATACATAGCAAAGAATGGCAAGTCCGTAACCATCATCAACATTTCTAATGGCAGCCATATAGTGGAAACCAGTTCCAATATACAGAGCAGCCAAAGTATAAACTCCTGCATCATCAAATGTTTCTTTATTCTTTGAAAGTACAGTTCTTACCAACATTAACATTACAAAGATATAAAAAATATCATATTTATTTAAAAAAGCTGGTAAAAACTTAAAGAACGCATTTGGAACAGTAATAGTTAGTGTTGCAAGTAATGCTAATACAAAATCCCACGAAACAATAATTTGTTTCTTCATTATAAAAATTTCACTAATTCCAACTGCCGCAAAAAGACAGGTTAACAAATCAATCCAGATTCCACCTGCCAATACTATTGGAATAAATAATATTAAGGCAATTACTGCCGTTATTACACGTTGTTTCATTTTTTATCTATCCATTAAACTTTACCAAATCGACGATCTCGAGTTTGGTATTCTGCAATTAATTTTTTTAAATCTTCTTCGTCAAAATCAGGCCAAAGTTTTTCCGTAAAGGAAAATTCCGTATAGGCCAATTGCCAAAGTAAAAAATTAGAAATTCTTTCTTCACCTGACGTTCTAATTAAAAGATCAGGATCATCATAAGGAGCCAAATCAGCAGTCATTAGATTTTCTGAAAATAATTTTTCATTAATCTCGTCTATTTTCAATTGGCCCTCTTGAACTTTACGCACAATATTTTTTACCCCAGTAATGATTTCCTTACGTGAACCATAATTAAAGGCAAAATTTAAAACCATGCCGCTATTATTAGCTGTATCTGCCATAGCTTTTTGCGTTACCTGATAGGTTTTTTCAGGTAATTCCTCAGCATAACCCATAATATTAACCCGAACATTATTTTCCATGAGTTCCGGCATAAATTTATCAAAAAAATTAATTGGTAATTTCATTAAATAATTAACTTCATCAGTTGGACGNGCCCAGTTTTCAGTAGAAAAGGCATAAAGTGTTAGAACTTTAATACCCAAATCATTTGCGGCAAGCGCAATTCTTCGAATATTATTCATTCCTTCCTTATGCCCTATAAAGCGTGGCTTATGACGTTTCTTGGCCCAACGTCCATTACCATCCATGATAATAGCTAAATGATTTAATGGTTTCTTTTCATTACTCATTTGCTTGACCAGACCTAACCTTGAGTAATTTCTTTACTCTTTTCATCGGCTAACTCATCAATACGTTTAGTAGCATCATCTGTTACTTTTTGTACTTTCTTTTCAAGGCCACGTTGTTCATCTTCGGTAATATCGCCATCTTTTTGTTGGCGCTTTAAAGAATCCATTGCTTCACGTCTAACATTACGTACAGCAATTTTAGCTTGTTCTGCTAATTTACCTACTTGCTTAGCAATTTCTTGACGACGTTCACCAGTAAGTTGAGGAATTACNACTCTAATAACTGTTCCATCATTTGCGGGTGTTATACCAATATCAGAAGCCAAAATTGCATGTTCAATATCATCTAAACTTGATTTATCGTATGGTGTAATCATTAATACTCTGGCTTCAGGAATTGAAATGCTGGCCATTTGGTTTAAAGGAGTTGGAGACCCATAATACTCTACATTAATTCCATCTAGTAAGCTGGCATTGGCAACACCTGCACGAATACCACCTAATTCTTTTTGATAAACAGCAATGGATTTATCCATATTGCTTCTTGCTTTATCAATTGCTTCGTTTCCCATTATTTACCACCTTTAACTACAGTACCAATATTTTCACCCATAACAACTTTTTTAATATTGCCTGGTTTATTAACATTAAACACAACAAGAGGAATATTATTATCTAATGACAATGAACTTGCGGTTTTATCCATTACGTTTAAGCCTTTTGAAATAACATCTAATTGAGTTAATTCATCATATTTCTTGGCATTTGGATCAACTTTTGGATCAGCTGAGTAGACACCATCTACGCCATTTTTAGCCATCAAAATTACATCAGCGCCAATTTCAGCTGCTCTAAGAGCCGCTGTAGTATCAGTTGAAAAGTAAGGATTACCAGTACCACCACTAAAGATAACTACACGACCCTTTTCTAGGTGACGCATAGCTTTTCTTCTAATATATGGTTCGGCAACTTGTCGCATTTCAATTGAAGTTTGAACACGAGTTGGGACACCCAAGTTCTCTAAGCCATCTTGCAATGCCAATCCGTTCATAATTGTTGCCAGCATACCCATGTAATCGGCTTGTGCTCTTTCCATACCCATTTTTGCGCCAGTCTCACCGCGCCACATATTTCCACCGCCGCAGACGATACCAATTTCAANACCCATATCGTGTACAGATTTGATTTCTTCAGCTAAATGACTAATCACTTCAGGATTAATTCCAGTACCATTTTCACCTGCTAAGGCTTCACCAGAAACTTTTAAAATTACGCGTTTATATTTAACTTGACTCATGTTTTTCCTCCTCTTTTGCTTTTACCATTTTACCATAAATGAATATGAAATAAGTGCAAAGAAAAAGAGTAGTGCAAAAAANACACTACTCTTTTAAAATATTTAACAAATTACTTCATTTGTTCACGTACTTCGGCAGCAAAGTCTTCTTCTTTCTTTTCGATACCTTCACCAACTTCGAAACGTTGGAAGGCAACTAACTTAGCTCCCTTTTCCTTTAAGAATTCGCCAACAGTCTTGCTGTCATCCATGATGTAATCTTGTGATAAAACTGCATATTGTTTATCAACTTGAGTATTATCATCAATGAAGCGTTGCATCTTACCTGGAATAATCTTATCCCAAATCTTTTCTGGCTTACCTTCTTCTTTAAGTTCAGCCTTGATGTCTTCCTTAGCCTTAGCNAAAACATCATCACTTAATTGNTTTGCTGAACCGTAAACAAGATGTGGTAAAGGTTTCTTGTTTACTAAAGCACGACTTTCATTGTCTTGGTCAATCTTGTGGTTCATTTCGGCCAAACGTTCAGTAATGAATTCATCATCTAATTCATCTGGTGAAATAACCTTAGGGCTCATGGCAGCAATATGCATAGCTAAGTGCTTAGCAGTTTGTGCATCAGCACCTTCCAATACAGTAATTACACCAATTTGACCACCATTGTGTTGGTAAGCACCAAATTCTTGATCATCAGTCTTTTCTTCTAAAGCAAAACGACGTAAAACGATCTTTTCACCAATAGTAGCNGTTGCATCAACAAAGGCTGCATCAAGGGTAGAACCATCACCCATATCAATGTTCTTAGCTGCATCCATATCAGCAGGCTTACCTTCAGCAATAGCCTTAGTTACATCATCTACTAACTTAACAAACTTATCATTTTGAGAAACAAAGTCAGTTTCTGAGTTAATTTCAGTAATAGCTGCAACATTGCCATCTACGTAAACACCGGTTAAACCTTCAGCTGCTACACGATCAGCCTTTTTAGCAGCCTTAGCCATACCTTTGTCNTGGAGGTATTGAACTGCCTTGTCCATATCTCCGTCAACTTCTACTAATGCTTTTTTAGCGTCCATAACACCAGCACCAGTACGNTCACGTAATTCTTTAACCATTTTAGCTGTAATTTGTGCCATTAATTAAGTCCTCCTAACGGAACTAAATAGTAAAAACAAATTAGTCTTCTGATTTTTCTACAACTTCTTCGATTGATTCTTCATCATCGTTTTCAGCTGCTTTGTCAGCCATTTCTTTTTCAACTGACTTTTCGTCATCTTCACCTTGTTTACCTTCGATGATAGCATCTGCCATAGCNCCAGCGATCAAACGAATAGCACGGATAGCATCATCGTTTGAAGGGATGATTACATCGATAGGATCTGGATCAGTGTTAGTATCAACCATTGCGATAACTGGGATACCTAACTTGTTAGCTTCGTGAACTGCAATCTTTTCCTTCTTAGGATCAACAACAAACATAACATCTGGAATTCTTGGCATATCTTCGATACCACCCAAGAATCTTTGAAGTTTGTCCATTTCCTTAGTTAAAAGAGCAACTTCCTTCTTTGGTAAAACATCAAAAGTACCATCTTCTGACATTTGTTTTAATTCTTTTAATCTCTTAACACGGCTTTGGATAGTCTTCCAGTTAGTTAAAGTACCACCCAACCAACGTTCGTTAACGTAGTATTGGCCTGCACGTGTTGCTTCTTCTTTAACAGCTTCTTGTGCTTGCTTCTTAGTTCCTACGAATAAGAATACACCACCATCAGCAGCAACTGCCTTAGCATAGTTGTAAGCGTCGTCTAACATCTTGATAGTCTTTTGTAAATCAATGATGTAGATTCCGTTTCTTTGAGTGAAAATGTAAGGAGCCATCTTTGGATCCCATCTTCTAGTTTGGTGACCAAAGTGGACACCTGCTTCAAGCAATTGCTTCATAGTAACAACTGTCATAATAAAATTCCTCCTATTGGTTAATTCCTCTCAAGAGGTCGCATTAAAATTTGACCTTATAGGCACCAAAATTTTAATCGCTCTTGATGTGATTTATTCATTGTGTTTTTACACACTCAACNATTTTAACTAATAAACAACTAGATTGCAATTAAAACTTTACATTATGATCTTTTAAAAATTTTTCTTTCCAAGTTCGTGAATGATGCTTAAACCAATACTCTCTTTTTAAGGCTAAACGCTTATCATCAAATTCTTCATGATAAATCATTTTTACAGGACGTCTGGTTTTAGTATATTTTGCGCCTTTTCCACTATTATGCATCTCTAAACGATGTTTTAAATCATTAGTAAAACCACCGTAAAAAGTTCCATCATTNCACAATAAGCAATAAAAATAATATTTTTCTTGTTGATCCTTACCNGCTTGTTTTTCTTCTTTNATTATTTTTTGAATANCNTTNTTAAANCTTCCATCNTCATTNTGAACAGGAATTGAATTTTCTAAAATAAGACCATCNGTNCCNGTATTTTTAATAGCNTCAANTAAAACCAAATTAGCCTTTTCACCTTCTTTAGCAGAAAAAGGTTGCACCCACTTTGGACTTAACTGATATTTAAGACAAAAATGCATAATTTCTCCCANGCGCTCTGGNCGGTGAACCATAAACATTTTTCCCTTCATNTTTAGCATTTGACTAGCCACATCGATAATTTCTTCTAAATTAATTGTGATTTCATGTCGTGCTAAGGCCTTTTTTTCATCAGGATTAATCACGTGGCCTTCAGGCACTTTAAAATAAGGAGGATTAATTACAACCATGTCAAACTTATCTTTTCCTAACTTTTTCGGAGCCTCTAACGCATTAAAATTATGTACTTCAATTCTATTTTCGAGATGATTTAACTCAACGCTTCTTTTAGCTTGATCAGCAATTTCTTTTTGAATTTCGACAGCATCATAGTGAGCCCGATTAAAATATGACATATATAAACTCACGGCACCATTACCACTACATAAATCTACTATTTTATTTTTATCTTTTACTTTTTCTTTGGCGAAATGAGCCAAAAAAATACTATCTAGTGTGACATTAAAGGCATCTTTTGATTGAATAATTCCTAAATCATCATTATAAAGATAATCAATTCGTTCATTCTTTTTTAAAAGTGTCATAGTTAATCCCTCTTTTATAAATTGTGCTGTATAATACTATACATGAAAATGGAGGTTGATTTATGTTTTATCGCTTTGCACGTCAAGTAGTACGCTTTCTAATTTGGCTACTTAATGGACATTTAGATGTTCAACATAAAGATCGAATTCCTGATGGAAATTATATACTAGTTGCTCCTCACCGCAATTGGTGGGAACCAGTTTTATTTGCCTATGCAGCTCGTCCAAAAGAATTTATGTTTATGGCAAAAAAGGAATTATTTAAGAATCCTATTTTAAGATTTATTTTAGACCATTCCCATGCCTTTGCTGTTGACCGTAAACATCCCGGTACTTCGGCAATAAAAATACCAGTTAAGGGACTAAAAAATTCAGACTTATCTTTAATCATGTTTCCTTCTGGTACAAGACATTCGGCTGAATTAAAAAGTGGTGCCTTCGTCATTGCCAAAATGTCACAAAAACCTTTGGTACCTGTAGTTTATCAAGGACCGCTTACTTTTAAGGGAGTTTTAAAACGAGAACCCATGCATATTTGTTTTGGTGATCCTATCTATATTCCTAAAAAAGAAAAAGTTAATAAAGAAACCGTTCCAACACTTTATCAAGAACTTGAAAAAGCATGGGATAAACTTGACAAAGAAGAAAATCCTAATTTTAAATACATTCCTAAGTAATTAATCTCTTAACCCGTTATCCTAGATAACGGGTTTTGTGTTAGAATAATTTAGTTAATTAAATTTAAGGAGATAAATTAATGCTAGAAAAAACATTTTACAAAACCATGTTAA